>JAFRJH010000211.1 GCA_017432385.1 Kiritimatiellia bacterium | reverse complement strand
GGACAGGATTAACAGGATTGACAGGATTTATTCCCTTCTCATCTCTCAATCCTGTAAATCTTGTAAATCCTGTCAAAGACTCTCCCGCCCCGACGCACGGACTTATGTACTCCACGTTGAACTTCTTCAGCACCTTGGACGGAGTCCAGTCGGCGAGCTGGACGTTGTCCATCGCCAGCCTTCCGCCTTCCACTTTGAACATTCCGCTCCCGAACAGCCACTCCAGCTCCATCTTCGCCCATGCAAACAGCGGATTTCCGACGAGTTTCGGGAGCGTGCGCGTCCACGCCGCCCATTTCTCGCCCTCCGGCGCATCGCCGGTTATGACGCGCTCCGCCTCGCCGCAGATGCGCATCGCGCGGTGCTTGTAGGGGTCGGACTTCACCCAGACCTCGTAGAGCGAGCCGAGCGGCCTGTCCTGCGCGATCATGCCGATGTCGAGGTGGTTGTGCCAGTCGACTACCGGAAGGTCCTTCACCCACGCGTAGAGTTCTTCAAACCCGTTCATGACAGCTCCCTGAACAGTTCATCCCTTGTCTTCCTTTCGCGTCCGGACGTGCCCAGGAGCGCACCGCCGAAATACCCCGCGAAGCAGACGCCGATCTGCAGAAGAGTCTTGAACTCCCACTTCAGCGCGGGGGACTTCAGCGCCACGAGCCCGGATGCGACCCCGAGGACGATGCAGAGCACGACGCCCTTCGTATTCGGGGCTTTCCAGAGGATGCCGAACACGCTGGGTATCACGATCGGCACGCCGACGAGCCCCATGAGAAGCTTGTTAGTCTCGAAGGCGCCGCCCAGCGCCTCGACGTACGCCGCGCCGACGGCAACGAGCACGGCCACGCCCAGCGTCGTGAGACGCGCCACCAGGAGCTGTTCGCGCGCCGAGGCTTCCGGACGCCACAGGCGTTCGTAGACGTCCTTCGTCAGCACGGAGCTCGTCACGTTGAACTCGCCGGCGAGGGTCGACAGCGTCGCCGCCAGCATGGCCGAGACGAGAAGCCCGAGGACCCCGCCCGGCAGGAGCTGGCAGCACAGCCGCAGATAGCTTTCCTCGGGATTCACGCCGGGGATCAGCTGACGGGCGCAGATGGCGGGCAGCAGCGCCACCACGGGGAAGAGGAAGAACAGCAGTGCCGTAAGAAGGCTCATCTTTTTCGCGTCCCTCTCCGTCGGCACGCTCGCGAGCCGCTGGATGAACGCCCAGTTCGCGTTGTACTTTATGAACGTCATGGCATAGTAGGCCGCGAGGAACCAGAACTCGCCGCGCCGCCCGTTGAAGGGATCGAAGTGCTCCGGCAGGGCGGCGCGAAGCGCACCGAGCCCGCCGACGGCGTGAAGCGCGACCGGAAGTACCGCGACGGCGACGCCCAGGAGCACGGCGCACTGGATCATGTCCGTGACCAGGACGCTCCAGAGCCCTCCCGTCATCGTGTAGGCGAGGACGACGGCCACTCCCAGCCAGATGCCCTTCTCCACCGAAACGCCGAGCAGCACGGACGCGATCAGCCCGAGCGTGTAGAGGCGCACCATGTTGTCGAGGATGCGGAAGCCGACGCCGCACCAGCTTATGAACTGACGCACCCAGGCGCCGTACCGCCGCTCCAGGTACTCCATCGGCGTCGCCACCTTCGCACGCCGCCAGCGCGATGCGAACATCCACGTCCCGGCCAGCACCGCGAAGGCGCAGCTCCAGAAGACGACTATGGCGACGATTCCGTCCTCGTAGGCGATGCCGCCGTGGGCGATGAACACGAACGAGCTGATCATCGCCATGTAGCTCGAGACGGCCCCCATCCACCACGGCACCCTGTTCCCGCCGGAGAAGAAGTCCCTGCCGCTCTTCACGAACCTGCCCATGAAAAGGCCGGCCGACAGCGTCACCGCGAAGTACGCGGCGATGACGGCGAAGTCCAGTCCGGATAGTGGCGTTGCGAATGACATCTGTCGACCCGTTTTTTCCCTTGCGCCGACAGTATATCATTTATGCGACAGGCGGAATATCCCTTTTTGGAACTAAATTAGCATCCCGTTCTGGAAATATGGTATAATGTCGCCGCGATGCAGGTCGTACTCTATTTCAGGCCGTTCCCGGGCAGCAATCCGGAGAAGCTCGCCGGCGTGCGTGAAATCGCCGAGAAGGCGCATGTGCACGTGCAGGTGGTCGACGAGGCGCCCGCGGGGGAACGTGTCCGGAAGCTGCTGTCGTTCTGGAGGTGCGGAGGCGCAATCGTGGAATGCGGCGGCCGCGGACGCGACATCGACCCCGGCGCGTTCGGGGCCGTTCCGGCCGTGTTCTTCAACCACGACTTCGAGACGCTGCCGCGGCGGACCTTCGCCGTCCGCCACGACTCGAAGAGCACCGGGGCCCTTGCCGCGAGGGAGCTTCTCCTCTCGGGAGCGGACCATTTCGCCTGCATTACCGAACCCGCGAACCCGTTCTGGAGCCGCGAGCGCAGGCAGGGCTTCGTCGAGGCGCTGGCGCTCAACGGCAGGAAATGCATCCACTTCGCCTGGCCGGAGACCCCGGAGAGCGCCACGGAGAGGGTCAGGCTTCTGCGGGCATTCATCAGGAACGTGCCGAAGCCCTGCGCGATATTCGCGGCGAACGACGCCCTCGCGGCAGAGGCGATCGCCGCGGCGAGGCTTTGCGGAACCGCGATACCGGACGAGGTGGCGGTCCTCGGAGTGGACAACGCCGCCGACATCTGCGAGCACACGAACCCGACGCTGAGCTCCATCGAGCCGGATTTCAGGCGCGGCGGGAACCTGGCGATGCTTACGCTTCTCGCCGCGATGCGCGACGGAGCCGCCTTCCGCGGTCCGAGAAAGCGGACCTTCGGCGACCTGCACGTCGTCAGGCGGCTTTCGACGAAAAGGCTGCGCCGCGCAGATCCAGTCGTCTCGGAGGCGCTCGACCTGATCAGGCGGAAGGCCTGCGACGGGCTGAAGGCGGCCGATGTGGCCCGGACGTTCCCCTGCTCGCGGCGCATGGCCGATCTGCGCTTCAGGCAGGCGACCGGCCGGACGATCCTAGACGAAATCCAGAGCGTCCGCCTGGACCGCGCCAAGGAAATGCTGCTCAATCCGCACCAGGAGCTGAAGGCGATCTCGGACTTCTGCGGCTTCAGGCATCCGAACTCGCTCCGCAAGTTTTTCCTCAAGGAGACCGGCCAGACGCTCGGCAGATGGCGCGCGAGCCATGACTCGGCGCACTGCCAGCACATACTTAAGTATAGTAGCAATGTCCATTGAAACTTGATAGAATGTCCGCAGAATGAAACTGGCGAAATCGACAACGTTCTTCCTGGCGTGCGCCCTCGTCTCGGCCCTGCCCGCGGCCGGGCAGACGCTTCGTTCGATTGACGAGATAGAGGCACTCCTCGAAAACGACGCGCCGTGCAAGGTTCCGTTCGAGCTTACGGGCAAGGTCCTAAGCACCTCCCCCATGCCGGGAACTGGCGAGATAATCCTTTCCGACAGCGCGGGCGGGCGAATGCAGTTCTACCGGCCCCTCGACCTCTCCCAGCCCCAGGCGGGCGACACGATCGCCGTGGAAGGCAACGCGACAATAAGCACAAACCACGAGCCCTACACGCTCATCACCGAATTCAGGGTGCTCGACCATGGCAAGAGTCCCGAACCGGTCTTCGTCCGGCTTTCCGAGATGAACGCGCGCACGCACCATCTGCTGACCATCCGCACCGAGGGCGTGGTGATAGACGCCTTCCCCGATGAAATCGACCTCAGGTACATGATCGTGCTTCTCAAGGACGGAAACGTCGTCATGCCGGTCACCTTCTCAAGGGATGCCTTCGGGGACCGCAAGGACCTCATCGACGCGAAAATCCGCGTGACCGGCATCTACCGCCGCACCGTGGGGGGATTCAGGAAGTTTGAGTGGCCGAACATCGCCCCGCGCACGCCGGACGACATTGAGGTCATCGAGCATCCGCCGAAGGACCCGTTCTCCGCCCCTCCGATCGAGAAGCGCCTGTACATGACGTCAGACGAGATTGCGCAGATGTCGAAAAGATCCGTCACCGGCGAGGTGCTCGCGACCTGGTCCGGGGACCGGGCGATGCTGCGCACGGAGGACGGAAGGATCGTGAACCTTCGCCTGGCGCACGGAGAGGCGCTCCCGCCCTGCGGCGCGACGATAATCGCTGCGGGGCAGCCGGAGACGGACCTTTTCCGGATCAACCTGGCGGCGGCGAGGTGGAAAACCGCGGCGGAAACGCCGCGGGCGGGGACGGACGAAACGGCGGTCGGCTTCGCGGCCGCGTTCTGGAACGACAACGGGTGCAGATCCATCAACAGCCAGATACACGGAGCCCTCATCTGCGCGCGGGGAATAGTCCGGACCCTGCCGTCAGCCGACGACAGGAACATACGCTTCGTCCTCGAGTGCGACGACATGTCGGTCACCGTGGACGCGACGTCCAACCGCTCCGCCGTCGACGCCCTCCAGATCGGATGCGAAGTCAAGGTCACGGGCCGGTGCATCCTGCTGACCGACGCAGGGCGCCAGTACTACAGCTCCGCGAAGATCAAGGGCCTCGCGCTGGTCATCCGTTCTCCCGCCGACATCGTCGTGCTCAGGCGCCCGTCGTGGTGGACGCCCGTAAGGCTGACGGCGGTGATCTCCGCCCTGCTGGCCGCGCTGATAGGCGTATACATCTGGAACCGCGTCCTTCAGAACCTCGTCAACCGCCGCGGACGGGAGCTATACCGCGAGCAGGTGGCCCACGCCATCGCGGAGTTCAAGACCGACGAGCGCACGCGCCTGGCCGTGGAGCTTCACGACTCGCTCTCCCAGGCGCTTTCCGGCGTCGCATGCCACATGGCCGTCGGAGCCGACACCTTCGACACGGACCCAGCGACCGCAAGGCACTACCTCGCCACGGCGCGCAAGATGCTCAACTCCTGCCGCACAGAGCTCCGGCAGTGCCTCTTCGACCTCCGGAGCGACACTCTGGAGGAGCAGGACTTCTCCGCTGCGATAAGGAAGACGCTCAATCAGCTCGACGGCGACGCCGCGATCGCGATACGCTTCAACGTCCCGCGCAGAAGGCTCAAGGACACGACCGCGCACGCGATACTCGCCATAATCCGAGAGCTGACGGGCAATGCCATCCGCCACGGCTCCGCCACTGAGGTGAAGATCGCGGGATGCATCGAGCACGGCCGGATACTCTTCTCCGTCAAGGACAACGGCGGCGGATTCGACCCGGCCAACTGCGACGGCCCGGACCAGGGGCACTTCGGGCTCGAGGGAATACGCAACCGCCTCGAGAAGCTGAACGGCACATTCACGATCGACTCAAGCACGGGCGCGGGCGTCAAGGCCACCGTCACCATACCACTTCCCGCAGCCCGGACACAGGAGGCACGCAAATCATGAGCAAAATCCGCATCCTGGTAGCCGACGACCACATGCTGATGCGCATGGGCATATCGGCGCTTCTGACAACAACCGGAGACATGGAGATCGTCGGCGAGGCCAAAAACGGCCGCCAGGCCGTTGAGCTTGCCGTCAAGCTCAAGCCAGACGTCATCATCATGGACCTGATGATGCCCGAGATGCTGGGCAGCGAGGCGACGAAGCTCATCCACGAGGCCCATCCGGAAATCAAGATCGTCATCCTCACCACGTACGGCACTTCGGTGGAGCTGGCGAAGGCCGTCACCAACGGAGCGGTCGGCGTGCTTCTGAAGGACAAGGTCGACATGGACCTCGTCAGCACCATCCGCTTCGTCGTGGCGGGAAACCAGGTCGTCCCCAGCAGGCTGCTGGAGCAGATTGAACAGGACAAGGCCCTCTCGACGCTGACAGACCGCCAGCTGGAGATCCTGGCGTCCGTGGCGGACGGCCAGTCCAACGCCGACATCGCGAAGCAGTTCGGCCTCTCCGAAATCACGGTCAAGAAGCACCTGTCCGCGATCTTCGAGCGGCTCGGCGTCGCCAACCGTTCCGAAGCCGTGGCCCTCGCCCTCCGCAAGCAGATGCTGAAGGCCTGAGGGCGCGATGGCTACTGCATGATCATGACCGTGCCGGGCCTGGTCCCATACTCATGGCATCCGGCGGCGGGCCTTGCGGAGCGGACCGACCGGTCGAGGTCCTCGGACATCCCCTCGTACCGCATTCCCATCCCGACGGCGGGCGAACCGGGCGACTGGGCGGCCGCCTCGTCGATCGCGGCCTGGATCGCCTGCCGCGTGCCGGCGGGAGTCGCCCCTGGCTGGACCGTGTCGGCGAGAGCGGAGCCGGTCGCACAGGCGAGCGCGGCGAGAATCGCGTGTTTGAGTCTCATGAGAGGGCCCTTTCATTCGTAGGCGTGAACTGGCGGAGACATACGATACGCCACCATTCTACAAATAAACTCCCGTTTCGACAACTACACCAAAGTATGCGTCCCGACATATACTTGAACGCGCTCGCCTCGGCCGACGGCGCCACGCGAGGGTGCGGACAGCCTATCGCGATCCCGAGCGGAGGATCATGAAGCCCTTCCCGGCGCCGACGGGAACAGGAACGAGGATCCGCCTGCTGTCCGCGCTTACGCCGAGGTCGGACTTTCTGACCTCGACCGGAGCCCACTCCGAAGTCGCGGCTGACAGGTCGGCGTTGGTGCAGACGCTGATGCCGAGAACAGCCGTGCCGTCCTCGATCGCCAGCGCCGTGATTCCGGGCGCCTCCAGCTCGGTCCTCGAGACGAGAGTCATGCCCTCCGGCACGGATGCCGCGAAGCCACTGCGAAGCTCTCCCAGCGACAGGCGCACCGGCACCGCGTCGGGGAGCGACGCGAAGGCGTTCGCGCCGGGAACCACGCCGTCGCCGATCGCCACGGCGGAGACCGCCGCAGGGTCCCACGGCGCGTCGGACGCGTCCGCGAAGTCGTCCATCGTCCCCGGTCCCGTCAGGGTCAGGACTCCGTCCGTCGAAAGCGTGGCAGTCACGGAATCGCCGACCTGCCACGATTCGGATCCGGACGAAACCGCCTTGAACACCCAGGTGTTGGGCCCGTCGGACTGAAGAGTCAGCTCCGGGGAGCCGTAGACCTGGCCGGTATAGAGCTCACGCACCCTTTCCATCCCAGCCGGCAGGCTCACCCGAATCGTCGCGTTTGACGCAGTGTGGAACATGACGACGTCGCCATGGCGGCGGACGCAGTGCCCGATCGGCGCCAGCGGGGTCGCCCCCATCCCGACGAGAAGGTCGCGCCACACGGTCGGATTGGCCACGTGGTACGGCATGTTGTTGATGTCGCGGACCGTGGCCTGCGAAGACGGGAGGCTGAACGGGCAGTGGAAGAGCCAGACCGACTTGAAGCTCGACGCGCTGACGCGCTGCTGCAGCGCGGTCTTCATGTCGCCCTCCGGCGCGAAGACGTTGATGAACACGGCCTTGCGGTAGCGTCCCTCGGGCTGGGCGAGGAAGTCGTCGAGCGACATGAAGTCGAACGGCACGCCCGAGGCGTAGAGGCCGGGCAGCGAGTGCGTGTAGACGAGGGCGTGGGTGAAGGTCTCCTTTGTCGAGCACTTCAGGCGCTCGCGCCAGTCGACCACGACTGCGACCTCGTTGCCGGAGTCCGCCGGACGCGCGCCGATCTGCGCCAGGATCCGCTGCGTATCGGCGATGGCCTGCAGGACGGGCGGGGTGTCCATGGAGAACGGGCGCTTGTCGATGTCGTGCTCGGGGTCCAGCATCTGGAGTCCGCACCCGTCGAAGTAGCGGTTGAGCCAGTTGCGGCGCGTGGTCATCTCCGCTTCGCGGGCGTCTCGCGTGCAGATGTACTGGAGCTGGACGTAGTTTGAGATGTGGTAGTGCCGCATGTCGTCCTCGAGCATCACAAGCTTTCCGCAGCGGTGGAACGTCGACGGAATCGTCCGGTGGTAGTAGGCGTCTCCGGCAAGCCTGCACTCTTCCGTGTAGTCGGCGGGATTGGACATGAAGTCGACGTCCGGCGAGGAAAGCACTCGGTCAAGCATCACATTCGCACCCTCCGGCGGATGCGTCGTCATTACGTATCCGTAGTACATGCCCACGAGGCGGCCCGGCAGCTCGGTCTTGACAGTGTGCGCGACGTTCGTCATGAGGTTCGCGATCTCGGTGGCCTGGCACTCGTAGAAGTCGATCACCTTCTGCTCGGTCGCGCTGCTCGCGCGGTCCAGGAAGAACCGGTCGTTGTCGTTGACGCGCTCCGCCATCGACGGCGGGTTCTGTCCAGCGTACTTCCCGTTCTTCCAGCGGCGGAACGCATCGGTCATCCGAAGCCCCGTGTCAGGGCCCTCGTCCATGCCGTACATGTGCCACTCGGTGTATATGCCCCAGCAGGGGCGCACCCCTATGACGCGATTCCCCCACGACTGCGACTTGATGTACGCGGCGAGCTGCGTCAGAAGTCTCTTCGCCTCGGCGCAGTACGCGGCCGAAGCCGGCGAGGGCCGCGCTACGCGGTCCGTGCGCTCGTCGCCGTCGCTGACGACATCGCCCTTCGCATAGCCAATCCGCTCATCGGGATTCTGCGCAAGCCACTTCGGCAGCTCCATGCGGATCAGCACCAGGATCCGCGCGTCCGGCGCGGCGGCGAGAAGCGCGGCGGCCTTGTCGCCTAGCGCTGTGAACTGATACGAGCCTGCGGCCTTCTCGTATTCCGAGGGCCTGAGGTTCAGCTGGTTGATCGTGATTCCGAGATTGGCCATCTTCGCGACTGCCTGTCTGCAGTAGGAGCTGTCGACGCCGCTCTGGTTGAACACGGGGTCGACAAGATTCCCGTCGATCGATATCTTCGGCAGGCCGTTGGTGTAGACGATCCTCGCGTCGGGCGTGTCCCCCGCAAGCCTTGCGGCCCTGGCGGCTCGCTCCTCCTCGGTGGTGCAGTTGTTCACGTAGGGCGTGACGTCCCCGGCGATGGCCGTCCACGCGTCGCCGATCTCCGTGGCCGCGCGCCAGCCGGAGTCGTCGAAGGACGGACTCTGCCAGTCACCCGCCGCGACGCCGTCCGCGACCTTGAACGTCTCCGCGTCGCTGCTGACGATGACGTGGCTGCCGTCCGTCAGCTCGATGTCGCCGCGAAGGATGACCCCCGCCTTGCTCACGTGGTTCGTCGCGAGGATCGCGAGGATGTTGCGCCCCTGCCGCACGCCGTTGCCGTCCACGATCTGATTGCGCGAGAAGGACGTTCCGTTCATCCAGTACAGGGCGCCGTCGTCGACGTAAACCTTGATAGTCGCCCGGCGGACGGCCCCCGGCACGTTGAAGGAGGCGCGGAACGAATTGGTCTCGTGGGAATGCGCCTCCGCCGCGCCCCAGATCCAACGCGCGGCGGAATCGTACTGCACTTCACCTCCGGCCCGGACGACGTACGCCGCGACGACGGTCAACGCAAAGACAAGCAGCTTGTTCATTTTCAATTGCAATCCTTTCCTTGGACGCGGTATATTCTACAAGACATGACCCCTTCAAGACAATCACGCGAAAGTATACGGCGCGCCATACACTCATGTATAGCGCGCCGCTGCATGGACGTCCGCAGCTCCGGACGGAGCAGAGCACTCCGGGACCGCGCTGCGGACGGCGGGGGCCCCTCGGTTCAGGCTACCGCATACGGACCGAGAACGAAGCCGCACGCCCCTCGTAGCATCCAAGGTCGGGGACGCGGTTGACGACGCGAGGACCGCCGGACAGATCGCGGGCAGCCTCCATCCAGTCAAGGAGGAGTCCGGAATTCAGCGCGGGCGAGCCGGTCGCGAGCGTGTAGTTGCCGGCGTCGGGCTTGCGGAAGACGTTCGCATCCCGGGAGACGACTACATTGTGGTTCCCGGCCGTGGCGAACTCCGCGTCGCCCTGCCTGTCGTCGACGAGGGTGTAGCCGATTCCGGCAGCGCCGGCGCTGTTGTATACGTTGGACACGGCGCCGGGGAATACAGACCAGTTGTCAGCAATGATGCAGTTCGTAACGCTGCCGCCTACCACGACAACACCCGCCGCATACCAGAAACCGTCTTTCGCAGTGTCAAGAAGATTCGTGTTGGCAACGATCGTGCAGTTCTCAATGAATCCGCCTTTCGACGCGCCGGCCGCCGCACCGACGTATACAGGGGTGTCGTGCTCGCTCGAACAGCGCGTGACGAGCGAATTGCGCATAACACCATTACCCCAAACGCCTATTACGTCGCCCCGGCCACCGGCACCGGTGTTAGAGGCGGTGGCAATGCAGTCCTCCACACGAATGCGATCGGCGAGTCCGCCTTTAACGCAGATGACACCTGCCTGAGGCATCGCGGCGCCTGATGAAAAGCTCTCCAACCTCGTAAAGAGGCAGTCCACGACGGTTCCAGCGGACAGCGAAAGCCCGGATTCATAGATGCGGTCGCGAGACACCTGGTCGCGGAACACGCAGTTAGTGACCATCGCTCCGTCCGCTTCGACCTTGACGAGTCCGCGGGTCTTGTATGATTCACCGGTATAGTAGTCGCCCGGACGTCCGCCGACAAGCGTCAGCCCGCTGACATAGGCGGAGCCGCTGAGCAGCTGCAGCCCGTAGGTTCCGCTGTCGCTTTTGAACGTCACGTCATTGGACATGCGGACAATCGTGTTCTCAGGGCCGTCCAGCGACACGATGCGCGTGCAGCCGCCGTCGACGAGCCTGATGCTTGAGGATATCACATAGCTCCCCCGCGCGAGATAGAGCGTTCCACCGGTGCCAACCCAGCCTAATGCGGCTTTGATGGAAGGGAATCCCTTCTCGACCGTGTCGTAGGGATATTCGCCAAGTCCATTCACATTTGCATAAACCCTACCAAGCTTGACAAAGACAGCTTTTTCGCATTCGAAGCTCGCGGCTTGTCCTCCCCCGCGGACGGTGAGCGCCGCATCCCATGTGCCGGCCGTGAGCTCTACCGACGCGGCGAACCCGGTCGCCTCGACCACGGCCCCGTCTTCCTTTCGCGTGAAGACCCAATAGGCTCCCTCGGCGGTTCCGGATGGGCACCCCGAGTATTCGCAGCCAAGCGCAACGGTGGATCGATCCGGAGCCTCGTCGGAGACCACGCTCATCCTGCAGACAAATCCGCTCGGGGCCTCGCGTTCATAGCAGCCCATGTCGACGTAGCCGTTGATTATGCGCGCGTTGCCGTCAAGGTCCACGGCATCCGCCATCCAAGACTGGTTGGCCCCGGCGTCGACGCAGTAGGAGTATCTGCAGCGGTAGTCGCAGCTGCCGGCGTCCACGAACATCGGATCGACGGAGGTGTTTCCCCCCATGCCGGCGGGGAAGGCGGGCTTCGTGTCGTTGTTCTCCAGACTCGCCGAATTCAGCGAGCCATCCACGAATTCGAAGTTGGCGACCCTACCGTCAAAAGCCGTATTCCCCCAGATGATGTTGTTGCGGAGCACGACGCCAGTCCCCTTTACCCATAGACCGCTGGCGTCGGAATCACCGCTGTAATTGCGGTTTCCGGCTATCGTGCAGCTCTCGACGACGCCGCCAACAGCGGACACTCCGGAGCCGTTGCGGTGAGCGACGTTGTCCGCAATGAGACATCCGCGAAGCGTGCCGCCGGAAATGTAAACCGTTCCGCCGGACTTGTCTTGAGCCACGCCTGCTAGAGCATTGCAGGCATAGGTGACGGCATTGGATACGATTATGCAGTTCTCGACAAGCCCGCCTGTCATGTATATCGCCTCGCCGGGACCCCAGTTTCCTGCAGAGTTAAACGCCTCGCACCTTGTGATGGTGCAGTTGCGCACCGTGCCGTCGCCGGACAACCTGATGCCGCCGCCCTCCCACACGCCGTTTTTCGTCTTGTTGTCCTCGACAGAGCAGTCCACGAGAATCCCGGAATTCATTATGACGGCGGCGGCTGGCCCATAATTGGTGCCGCCGTTCGAGGCGTTTTTCCCCGTCACCGTCAGGTTGGAGACGACCGTACCAGTCGAGCCGCTTATGCTGAGGACACTCTGTCTGTCAAGGTCCGTCGGCGTTGTCGCAAGGGAAAGGACGACCGCGCCACGGTTTGAACCGTCGCCTATGAGCGACGCGCCGTTGGTAATCTCAATCGTCTTGTTTATGGAATATGTACCCACAGCAAGTGTCACAACACCGCCCTGCGCGGCATCAATCGCACTCTGGATGTTCTGAGTGTCGTTCGTGGCGTTGCCGGTCGGAGACACCGTTGCCGACAGCGCAGTCGCTGCAGACAAACCCGCGACGGCAAACACGAAAAACATGGCTCTGTTCATGGGATTCTCCTTTTAACCGTGACGACATTGGAATATTAGCAAAACCCGCGCCTTCAAACAATTATACTAAAGTATACCGCCGCAGATACGAACGCGCCGACAACCATCCGAAAATCAGTTTCCCGACCGCAGAACCATGAAGCCCCTCTCCGCATTTGCAGGAACGGGCGCGATGATCTTCGTGCCATCGGGGCTGACTTCGAGATCGGACTTGCGGTACGTGACGGGGCTCCACCTGGAAGTCGCCGCGGTGAGATCGCCGTTTGTGCAGACGCTGATGCCAAGAAGCGCCGTTCCGTCGGCGATTTCAAGCGTCGCCGCCTGCGCGGCCTCGAGCTCGGTGCGCGAGACGACAAACGATCCTTCGGGAACACCGGACATCCCGAGTCCGCCGAAAAGCTTTCTGTACTGTCCTACGTTCATGCCATTCACCGTCGCCGTGTCGGAAAGCCCCGCCAGCGCATTCTCTCCGACAACCACGCCGTCGCCAATCGTCACGCTCTTGACCGCCGAGGGATCCCACGGCAGATCCGCCGCGGCCGCGAAATCATCCATCGCTCCCGTTCCGTCGATGGAAAGCGTTCCGTCCGTGTTCAGTGCGGCGACCACCGAATCCCCGACAGACCAGATGCCTGCGCTCGCCGTGCGGAATAGCCACGTGTTCGGTCCGTCGGACTCGATTGGAATCACGTTCGAGTTGTACTCTGCGCCGGTGAAAAGCTCGCGGACTTTCACGACGTTTTCTGGCAACGTGATCGTCGTGTGCACGACGTTCGTTCCCGTGTGGAACATATAGATGTCGCCATGTCGGCGAATGTAGTTTCCGGGCTCCACATACTGCCCGGCCCCGCCCGCCTTCAGAAGCGCCGCGTAGACGTAAGGCCCGACTCCGCCGGTGCCCGCAGGCATCTCGGGCACGATGATGCTGCGCACCCCGTCGGCGAGCGTCTTCACATAGTAGACGCTGTTGGTCGTGTACTTCATGCTCGCATCTACGTCGCTGCAGACGATGTTCGAACGGCGCGAGACGCCCGTCGCGGTCACGCCCGTGAGCGCGGACATCGCCGCGTCGTCGAAGCCGTTGTCCGTCACTCCGCCGGCGGGACCGATCCAGATCGCCGTCATGCCAGGCCTGCGCGTCCGCTGGACGAGCGCCGTACGTTCGTCTGGCGTGAGATAAAACGCGTTGAGGAACATGACGACCTTGTAGCCGCGTGGATTGTCTATGTAGTCCTCGAGGGACAGGAGGTCGAACGGAATGCCCGAGCGGTTCAAGTAGAGAAGCGAGGTCTGGTAGAGGTTCCACGTGAAGTACGAGCACTTGCCGCCGTCGCGGCGAATGGCCTCGCGCGTACTGAACACGACCGCGACCTCGTTGCCGGACTCCGACGCCGCGACCCCCGCCTTCGCGAGCGCGGCGCGCGTGTCCTCGACCGCTCGAAACACGGCCGGGTCGTCGAAGGCGTGCGGACGCGAGCCGGACTGCGTGATCGGGTCGTTGAGCTGTATGCCGCCGCCGTCGAAGAATGGATTGAGCATATTGCGGCGCATGCACATCTCCGTCTCGCGCGGCGTCTCGGTGCACATGCCCTGCCCGTCGTTCTGGCTCTGAAGCCAGTCGCGGATGTGGTGGAAACGACTGTCGTCCTCGAGGAGCGCGAGCTTGCCGTAGCGGCGGAAGAGCGACGGAATGGTGCGCGTCACATAGCTGCCGCCCGCGCGGCGTCCGTCCTTGCTGTAGTACGCCGGGCAGGAAAGGATGTCGACGTTCGGGCTCGAGAGGACCTTGTCGAGAAGCGACGTCGCGCCCTCCGGCGGATGGTCGTCGTAGAGATAGCCGTAGTAGGCGCCGACAAGGCGTCCCGGGAAGGCCTGCTTCGCCGCATCCGCCATCGCGAGCAGGAAGTCGGCCATCGTGTTGATCAGGCAGTCGTAGTAGTCCAGCACGAGCCGGTCCTCGGCCGGGTCCAGCAGGTCGCCGTTGCTGTTGTCGTGTCCGCCTGGGTCCTCGTGCTTCCGCGCCGCGAGCGGCGGAATAGCCGCGTTGTCGACGTTTCTCTTCGCCTTCATATAGGCGCGGAACTTCTCCTGCATCCGCGGCCCGTTGTCGGGTCCTTCGTACATCCCGAAATAGCACCATTCGGTATAGGTGCCGTAGCTCAGGCGGAAGCAGACGAGCCGCTTCCGCCACGGCTTCGTCTCGACGTATTCGCCGAGCTTCTTGATCATGTCGACCACCAGCGCGCGGAAGCTGTCGCTTGCGGGCGAGGGACGCAGCACGCGCATCCGGAACTCGTCGCCGGCGTTCACGTCCGGTTCGCCGGTCTCGTAGCCGACGCGCTCGGTCATGTTGGTCTGGATCCAGAACTGCATCATGAAGCGCGGCGAGATGGCCACATATGCGTCCGGGTTGATCTCAAGCAGCCGCCGCACCATCTTGTCGACGCTCGAGAAGTCGTACGACCCGTCGCCTCGGCAGAAGTTCTCGGCGAGGAAGTTGAGCTGGACGATATCGAACCCCTGCCGCGCCAGCCGGACGATCGCGCTTTCGTTGTATGGGTCGCCGGTCTGGCAGATGTTGAAATCGGGCGCGTGGAGCCGGCCGTTGAGTTCGACGAACGGCGAGTTCCCGCGGTACACGATGCGCGCGACGGGATCGGGCTCCTGCTCGAGCCCGGGCGGCAGCGAGGGATCGGCATAGTCCCCGTTCGCGAAGCGTTCCCGCTCCTCCGGGGTCGTGTGGTAGTTGATGTCGAAATGTCCGTACCAGGGATCCGTGAAGGCATCGCCCAGGATCTTGACGCCCGGCCATGCCGAATCGTCGAAGTCCGGCTGCTCCCATCCGCTCGCCGGAGTGTCGACCGTTCCTTTGCCGGATGCGTCGCTGTGGACGTACGCGATCGCCTGCCGGGTGCTCTCGTCCCTCGAATCGAAGCACTTGAGCGTGAAGAGCGCCGCGGTGCTGGAGACCGTATTGGTCATCGCGATGGCGATCGTGTTGGTGCCCGCGACGAGAAACTGGTAGGCATAGGAGCCCGGACGCAGGAGCGGGTGTCCGTTCAGATAGACCGTTCCCTTGTCGTCGAAGTAGTAGTAGAGCGACGCGTCGACGGGCACGGAGGGCAGCTCGAACTTGTACCTGAAATACGCGACGGCACCGTTGGACACGACGCCGTCCGCGGCCCAGAACAGCTTCGACTGGCTCGCGTTCCGCAAATGCGGCTCCAGCGCCTCCGGAGCGAATTCATACGCGTAATCCGGGTCGTCGGCAAGGGCGGCCGACGGCGGCATGGCGGACACGGACAAAAGACACCAGAGGAAAACGCGGAAAATCTTGGCTTTCATGGCTATGCCCCCAAAACTGCCGTCATTCCGCGTTCAGCTTCTCGTCAGGATCGAGCCGGACCGACTCGATGATGCGGAACTCGCCGGGCTTCAGGGTTATGAAATCCTTGTCCCCGAACTGCTGGAGGACGCATTTGCGCTCGTGTCCGTAGTCGAGGTTCAGGAGATAGACCTTGCCTTCGTCGGGGAAGTACGAGTGGAGTATCCAGTCGCAGTCCTCGTCCGGATTCTCGAAGTCGGGGCCGGTGATGAAGACGTTCCCGCGGGCGAGCTTCGCGCAGTACCTGTACAGGTAGCCGACCATGCCGACGTCCTTGATCTCCGACCCGCAGCCGACATCCATGTTGGCGGCGGCGGGATAGGCCCACCAGTTCATGAAGAAGACCTCGCCTTTCCCGTTCCTGCAGCGCAGGATGAACGGTTCCGCGTCCTCGTCGTCCACCGCGAGCTCCTCGAAATTCTCCTTCGGGGCGGTGAACTCGATCCTGCCGAGCGGCAGGCACATGTAGCCAAAGCGGCGGCGGGCGACGAAACCGAGGCAGTTCTTCTCCGTGGTCGGGCCGGTCGCCCAGTACTTGCGCGAGGTCTCGCCGGTGACCTTGAACCCGCACAGATCCGTGAAATCGCCGCCGTTGACGAGCTTTTCGACAGAGAGGGCGGTGTATTCGCGCCTGTCGTCCGTCGAGAGGTGCGCAAGCCCGATCACAAGCCTGCCGCCGCCCTTCACGTAGTCGCAGAGCACCTTGTACTGCTTCGGCGTGCATGTGTTCCAGCCAGCGAACATGATGACCTTGTAGTTCCTGAGGAGATGCTCGGCAGTCACGTTGTCGCACGCGAACGAAACTATGTCGCAGAGGCCATAAGGTGAGGCGGAGAAATGGATGTTCTTGTTCGGCGCGAGCATCGGCGGCATCGGCATGACGGCCTTGCGGACGACGTCCCAGCTCATCTCCGGCACTCCGCACATCCAGCCGGGATTGGTCTTCGCGAGATCGAAGGCTCCGCAGATCGCGCTGCCCGGCACATAGCCCGGTCCGCCGAGGTCGAGGTTGCCCTTCGCGATCGCCCAGGTCGCCTCGGGCTGGCCTTTAGGCGCCGGGTGCTCCCTGCAGAACGACGTGAAGTCGCAGATGGCCTTCCGGTACTTCTTCGCCACGGGAGAGCGGTAGTCGATGCAGGCGAACTTCTTCTTCGCCTCGGCGTAGACAGACCTCTCGGCTGCCTTGAGCTCCTCCGGCGTCAGCCCCGAATCGAGCCGGCGGACGGGCGTCGGCATCTGGGACATCGGCGAATCCTCGCAGAGCGAACTCTGAAGCTGCCAGTTGCCGCTCTCGTTGATGATCACCTTGGCGCCGGTCATGTACTTGAGCAGAAACGCAGTCTCGAGCGTCTTCATCTTGTACGGATTCTTGTGCGGTATCCAGCTGTACCACTCGTGCGCAAGGTGCGAACCCCACATCGGCAGGTCATACTGCCTGTAGAGCCCGCGGTTTAGCGCGGAAGCGAGCGTCAGGTCGCCGAAAGGAAAGTCCTCGGTACACGGTATCTCGGCCCCCGCCGCCACCTCGTAGTCGAGCGAGAAGTTCGACGAGGTCGCCATCACGTCACCCCAGCCCGCCGCGTGGAGGTCGCCGACGTGCTTGTGGACGCGGTTCATGTACTCCTCGACGAGCGCGCTCAGCGAGGCACCGCGGTTGCCCCAGTCCGTATAGAGGGAGAATGTGAACCGCTCGCCGAAGTCGTACCCGATCCAGGAGCTTCCGAGGCCCGACGCAATCTCGCGCGCGAGTCCGTTCGTGGCCGACGAGTAGATGCATGTCGAATAGAGCCCGCGCTCCTTGGCACGGCGGGCGAGGTCGAGAAGGCTCTCGTTGTTCTGCCAGAACTGGAGCGTGTTGCCCACGCCCTCCCTGGCGCACAGCTCGATGATCCCCTCGTAGTCCAGCTTCTCTGGTTCCCAGTACGTGAAGCAGAAGCCGCCCATCCTCATGACGCCCCGGTTCGCGTAGACGCCGGAGCCGATATAGATCCGCGCATCATCCGGCACTGCCGTCTTGGAGGTCTTCCGCCGAGGCGCGGAGACGATTTCCCCGACTGTCAGCGTCTTTTCGGGCGTATCGGACGCGATCCGCGCGTCCTCGCCGCCGAAAGCCACTGCACCCCAGGCCGCCGCCAACGCGGCGACGAGTAACCGTCTGCTGTTGAAATATGTTTTCATGGCGTCGTCTGTCCTCGCTCGCAATTCGGACTTATTGTAGCAGACAAAGTCCGTTACAGACAATTATACGGAAGTATAATTGTCCTCCGCCGCAGCACGGTGGCTGCGCCTGGACGTCAGAACCGGAAGATGTTGCGGTTGAAGCCTGTCGTGACGAGGTTCTTGCGCACGGCCTGGCGCTCCATAACGGACGCGACGAGGAATGTACGGAGCGACGATATGTGGGCGTCGGTGTCGGTGATGTCGAATATCTCGCCGCTGTCGCGGAGCGTGAGCTGCACGCCTTCGTTCAGGTCGAGCGTCACCTCGGCTATCACGTCGCGCCCCGCGTTGCGGTCCTTGACCGCCATCAGGACCTCCTCCGTCATGAGCGACGCCCGCATCGCCTTCAGCGCGTCGACGCGGGCCTCCTTCAGCCGCTCCGCGACCTTCGCGGCGGTTTCGGCGATCTCGCGCTCGCTGAGATTGAGGTTGAAAACCGTTATGTTCGCATCGCGACCGAGCGGCAGAAGAAGCGGGAAACGGCGCGGCCCGTAGCGGAGGACGAGGTATCCGGCGCAGAGCGCCATCGCGGCTACGGGCGCGGCGGCGAGCGAGGCCCAGACCCAGGAAAGCCCGAACCTGCCGAGGAGCGAGACAAGCGCAACCGGCATGACGAGTCCGTTCAGCACCGTCACGGCGACGGCAAGCATCTCGTGCGATATGAAGATATAGTAGGAGTTGTAGAGGTAGACGATCGAGTAGAAGACGAGGCCGACCGAGACGAACCTCACCGCCGCCGCCGCGGCCGACGCGAGCGCCGGGTCGACAATGCCGACGAGCCTGACGACGAGCTGAGGAAACGCCGCCAGCAGCGCCGCGAGGGACAGCCCCTCCGCCACCGCCCAGCGGTCCGCAACCCTCATCATCGCCCGCACCGCCTTCGTGTTCCTCTCGCCCACGTAGACGATCACGATCGGCGCGACCGCGGCGCCGACGCCGTTGAACACCTCCAGGAAGCCGATCGTCGCAATCACGGCGGAAAGCACCGGAAGGACCCCGCTCCCGTAGTTTGCAATCACGAACTTGTTGAGGAAGAAGAACAGCACCGCGGTGCACAGGAAGGAGCTCGCGTCGCCGAAAGACGACTTGACGATCTTCACCGTGTCGCGCAGGCTGAAGTGCGCCGCAAGCCGGAACGTGTTTGATTTTTTCAGGAAATGGCAGCTGAGAAGCGCAACGGCGACCGCGTACGTGACAAACGTCCCGAACGAACACCCGCCTACGCCAATGCCCAGGTACTTGACCGCGTCGAACGAGAATCCGATGGTCACGACAAGATGGACGACGTAGCACAGGAAGCAGAGCCTGACGTCGCCGTCGGCCATGGCGACGTTGACGAGCAGGACCACGGCCGGCTCCATTGCGCCCGTCGGGACGTACCACCGCCAGTAGCTGGCGGCGTGGGCGGCGATCTCAGGCGACGGGTCCATGAACCCGATGAACGCATCGCGCCCCAACATCAGCGCCGCGACAAGCGCCGCTCCGACGGCAAGCACCGTCCAGAGGCCCTGGCTGAAGAACTGCCGCGCGCGCGCAAGGTCGCACCGCCCCGACTCGTACGAGTAGTTCACGCCCATTCCGACGCCGACGAGCCCCGCGAAGAACGTGACCGCCGACATCACGGGCGAAACGAGGTTCACGCCCGCGAGCGCGCTCTCGCCGAGAATGTTGCCGGCGACGACGGAGTCGGAGAGCCCCATGAGGAACTCCATGAGCGTCGAGAAGCTGCCCGCAAGAAGCAGCCCCTTGAACTTCTCGACTCCGAAAAGACGGCTTCTCAAGCCCTTTGGGCGGATTCGGCCTTGGCCGACTCACGCAGCGAGCGCAGCACCGATCCGATCGACGTGATCAGATCACGGGACTCGAACCTGTCGATGTACCGGTCCTGCATAAACTTGTCGAGCTTGCCGAGCTGTGTTTCAAACTCGCCGTCCTTCTGATGCTCCTGGAGCCAGCGTCTGATGACCCTGGCCTCTTCGATGTCGACCTTGGAGTCGTGGAGTATCGCCTGCGTGAGCAGCCAGAACTCGTTCGCTTCCTCTTCTCTCGTCATCATGGTTTCGTATCTCCTGTAGACGGACAAGATTATACCATATTGCTCCGCCCGCCGCCTGTAAAAAACGGAAGAACGGCGATTCCGCGGATCGGTCAGCGCGCGATTTTCAGCGTCTCGGGCGTCCGTGAAATGCGAAGGCGCGGAATCGTGAGCGCCCCGTGTTCGTCCCGGACCGCCTCGCCGGACCTGCAGCCGAAGGTCCAGCGGACCCGTTCCGCGGCGGCAAGGCATGGAGACTGGATGCGGCGCACGGTGACGTCGGCGACGGCGCCTTCAGGCGGGGAGAACATCCTTGTCCCGAGCTCCTCCGCCGTGGCGACGCGGAGCTCCATCTCGAACCCGCCGTCGTCGTCCCGGAGATTCCGCCAGCGGAAGTACGCGTTGATCTGACCGGACGGCTTCGCCCCCTCGGCTATCTCCATTTCGGCGGACGTGACGTCTCCCTTCCATCCCGAGAACCATCCGTACCTCGGCTTCCATGTCCTGAACGGCCAAGGCAGCGCGTCGTCGCAGTCCGCCCCTGTGAACGCCGGATACGCCTCGTTCCGGCGGACGGACAGCCAGTCGAACCTTTCGACGAGGTCGTTCCTCCTGCGCGCCTCCGAGACGATTCCGCAGTGTCCATAGTCGCCCCAGAGGACCATGTGGGGCCACTTGCGCTTCACGAGATTGCGGACAATCACCTCACGCTCGCGGCTCCACATGTCGTCTACGCCGCTCCACTCGACGCAGACCGGGGGCTCGGCGAAGCGCGCCACAGACCAGTGCTCGACGTCCCTCCCCGCGCCGTTCACGAAGCCGAGCCGGGCGGCGGCGAACCACACGGTCGCGGGAACGTTTGCGTTGACCGCGGCGAACACCTCGCCGTGCGCTAGGCCGATGGCGTACGCCGCCTGCCCGCCCATCGAGTTCCCGCACAGGTAGACGCGGTCGCGGTCGATCCCGTAGCGGCGGACGGTCCACTCGACCGAATCCAGGACGCGCCGCTCGCACGGCGTCTCGCCCTTCATGAGGCGCGGCACATCCGCCGCGACCGGCCCCCGGTACTCGTCCGTCCCTCCCCACCAGTACTGCGAGTGCCGGCGGTTGAACAGGACGTGGTAGCTGCGTATGTCGTCAAGGTTCAGGATGTAGAATCCGTCTGGGGCGGAGAAGACGCGGTCCTTGTCGTCCGAAAGTCCGGTCTGCATGTCGACGCCCTTCCCCGGCCAGCCCGCGCCGCGCCAGTGCAGGACGACGAGGAGCGGCGCTCCAGCGCGGTCGCCCTCGACGGGCTTCACGACGGAGAAGCGGTCGACGTAGTTCGTCACCGGATCGCCCCACGCCGGGTCGCCAGCGTGCCGGAACCACTCGACCGCGCGCCGTCCGGATTTCGCCGTCCGGTACATCTCGGGCGCGATGCCGAGCGGCTTCGACGACCAGTCGAGCTGGGTCATCACGGCAAGGAGAATCGCGGCCGTGCTCATGCCAGCGCCTCCGCGCAGTCCTTCGCGATCTGGGCCTTGAGCTCGTCCAGGGAGGCGAAAGTGCGCTCCGGGCGCAGAAAGCGCAGCAATCGCACGACGACGGACCCGTCGGCGACGTGGGCGTCCGTCCCGGCGAAATGCACCTCCAGGACAGGGGCCCTCCAGGCGTCGGCGCCGAACGTAGGCGCGACGCCGAAGTTCGCGACCGCCTTCATCCCGCAGCATTCGACCGCGTAGACGCCGAGCGGGATCCTGAGCGAAAGCGCCGCCGGGCGGACATTGAGCGTCGGGAAGCCAAGCTTCGAACCCTCGCCCTTGCCGACGAACACCTCGCCCTCGACCTCGAAGGGGCGCCCGAGCATGGCGTTGGCGTCCTCGACGGCGCCGGACTCAAGCGCGGCGCGGATGCGCGAGGAGGAGATTCGCCCGCCGCGGTACTCGGCGTATGGCACGACCTCGACGGGGACGCCGCGCGCGCGCAGGAAAGCGGCGTCGCCGGAACCGCCGCGCCCGAACCGCCAGTTCTCCCCGCACCTGACGGAAAGCGGGGAGCCGCCGGTGCGCGGGGCGAAGCGCTCGATGAAGTCCTCCGGCGGCGTCGCGGCCACCTCGGCGGTGAAGTCGACGGCGAAGACTTCGCGGACGCCGCACGCGCGGATTGCCTCGACGCGCCGCCCGGGCGTCATGATCAGGCGCGGCGCACGCTCGGGCGCGAGCAGGGAGAGCGGATGGTTGCGGAAAGTGAGGACAGCGTCGGCCCCGGCGAGGATGCGCTGGTGGCCGAGGTGCACCCCGTCGAAGAAGCCGACCGCGAGAGTCATCTGGCAAGCGCCTCTGAGAGAGGGGTGACGACGGACGGGAAGTCGCGTATGTCCATCTCGAGCAGCTTGTCGAAGGGAACGGCGTCCTCGACCCTGAACTTTCCGACCCGGGTGCGGCGAAGGGTCTCGACCGACGCGCCCATGTCGCTGGCCAGGGCGCGCACGATCAGGTTCTTGGAGGCGACGAGCGAGAAGTCGGCCCCGTCGAGCGTAAGCCTGTAGACATGCGCGAGGAACTGGCTGTGCTCGCCGGTGTCTACGACCTCGTAGGCGGCGGAGCCCTCCTTCCGGACCGAGCAGAAGCGCGGCTCGGTCTGGAAGATGTCGCCCCTGAACTCCGATACGTCGGGGACGCTGGCGGGCGGCGGGACGGGGCGCCCGTGCACATCACCGGTGTCGGTCGTGAAGCCGAGGCGGAGACGGCCCTCGTAGGCGCGGTCGGCGCCCATCACGTCGGCGACGAACTTGTTGGCGTCGTTTACCAGGATCACGAACAGACCGGACGCCATCGCCTCCAGCGAGCCGCCGTGCCCGACCTTTACGAGGTTGAACTTGCGCTTGACCGTCTTCACCACCGTCGAGAAGGCGATCCCGGCGGGCTTGTCGACGAGCAGGAACCCGTCCAGGTCCTCAAGCATCCTTAGCTGGGTCAGGTTGGCCATCTGCAATCGGGGGGAGTTTGTCGAGAATCGCCAGAACCTCGTCGCCCTTCTCGAGCGAAAGGTCCAGCTTGAAGGTGAGCCGCGGGGTGAACTTGAGGCGCACCTCGCGGTTGACGACCGCCTGGAAGCGCCTCGCGTTGTGGCGAAGGTGCTGGAGGGCGGTCTCCTTCAGCGCGTCGTCGCCGAACACCGACACCGAAACCGTGGCGTCCCTGAGGTCCTTGCCGCAGTGCACGCCGGTCACCGTGATGAGGCCCGGCGCGACTGTGTCGCCCTGCATAACCGTGAACATCGCCTCGGCGATGACACGCTTCAGGAGGCTGTTCACCCTTTCCAGCCTGTCTACGGACATGTCACGACCCTCCGTACGTCACAGGCTGCGCGGCAGCTCCTCGAGCATATAGCACTCGATGACGTCGCCGACCTGGAACTCCTCGTAGTTCGCGAAGCAGACGCCGCACTCCTGCTGGCCCGTGACCTCCTTGACCTCGTCCTTGAAGTGGCGGAGCGTCTGGACCTTGCCGTCCCATATCTGCGACTTCGCGCGGAGGATGCGGTACTTCTCCTTCGCGACGAGCTTGCCGTCGAGCATCTGCGAGCCGGCGATCCTGCCGAGCTTGCCGATGTCGTAGATCGCCTTGATCTCGGCGTGGCCGAGGACGACCTCCTTGTACTCGGGCGGAAGCAGGTCGAGCATGGACTGCTTGACATGGTCGATGAGCTCGTAGATGATGCGGAAAGAGCTGATCCTGACGCCGTCGTGGCGCGCCTGCTGCTGGACACCGGAGTCGTTGCCGATGTCGAAGCCGACGATGATCGCCTTGCCCGCGGCCGCCGACTTGACGTCCGTAAGCGACACGTTGCCAGTTCCGGTCCCGATGACGTTCAGCGCCACCTTCTCGGACTTGATCTGGTTGAGCGCCTCGACCACGGCCTCGAGCGTGCCCTGGTTCTCGCTCTTCACTATGACGTTGAGCTCGCGCCTGCCCTCGGCCGCCATGCGGCTCATGAGAGCGTCGAGCGTCGCGGCCTTCGAGGTCGACAGCTCCTGCTCCTTTCGCTCGCGCGCCGTCTCCTCGGCGAGCGTGCGGGCGCGCTTCTCGTCGAGCATGACGCGGAACTCCGCGCCCGCCTCGGGAACGCCCGACAGACCCGTCGCCTTGACGGGCGTCGAAGGCGGCGCCTCCTTGATGCGGCGGCCGTGGTCGTCGATGAGCGCGCGGACCTTGCCGAAGTGCTCGCCGATGAGGATCGCGTCCCCGACCTTGAGCGTGCCGCCCGTGACGAGCAGCGTCGCGCACGGCCCGAGGCCCTGCTGGAGCTCCGCCTCGATGACGTAGCCGTTCGCGCGGCGGGAGGGGTTCGCCATGAGCTCGAGGACCTCGGCCTGCACGAGGATGTTCTCGAGGAGTGCGTCCACGCCCTGCCCCGTGACGCCGGAGACCGGGCAGCAGATGATGTCGCCGCCCCAGTCCTCCGGCGTGAGGCCGCGCTTCTGGAGCTGCTGCTTGACGCGGTCGACGTTCGCCGTCGGCTTGTCGCACTTGGTGACCGCGACCATGATCTGGACGCCTGCCTGCCGCGCGACCTTTATGCACTCCTCGGTCTGCGGCATGATGCCGTCGTCCGCGGCGATGATGAGGACCGCGATGTCGGTGAGCTGGGCGCCGCGGGCGCGCATCGCGCTGAACGCGGCGTGGCCGGGGGTGTCGAGGAAGGTGATTTTCTTGCCGGCGATCTCGACCTGGTAGGCGCTGATCTGCTGGGTGATGCCGCCCGCCTCGCCGGCGGCGACGTGCTCCTTGCGGATCCAGTCCATGAGCGTCGTCTTGCCGTGGTCGACGTGGCCGAGGAACGTGACGACCGGGGCACGGGGCCTCAGCGTCTCGGGCGCGTCCTCTGGTATGAGGTCGTCGGCGTCGATCGCCTTGAGGACCGGCTTCGCGGCGGCCTTGTCGCGCGCGTGCTCGATCGTGACCTTGAAGCCGTACTTCTCCGCGACCTTCGTCGCGACGTCGGGCTCTACGCGCTGGTTGATCGACGCCAGCACCTTGAGCCCCATGAGGTCCGCGATGAGGCGGTTGGGCTTGATGTTGAGCTTCGCGGCGAGATCCTTCACGATCACAGCGCCGCGAATCGGTATCTCCTTCGCCTCCTCGTTGACGGAAATGCGGCTCCCCTGCTGGGGAACGGCCGGGGCGACGCGCGGAGCGCGCTTGTCGAACGACTTCTGACCCTCGCGCCCCTTCTTGGACTTGCGGCTGCCGCGCTCGTCGTCGTCGAACTCCTCGACCTTCGGAGGGCGCACCTTGGGCTGCGCCGCGACCGTGATCTTGATGGACGGAACGGGAGCGGCATGCGCGAGCGGCTTGAAGCCGGCGTGCGACGTGAGCCCGACCTTGACGTCCGCAACGGGGCGGATCGGCTGGGCCTTCGGCTTCACGCCAGGCGCCATCCTGATCGCGGGCTTCTGCGGAGCGGGAGCCGGGGCCGCGGGAGGCGGAACCGGGGCCGGCGCGGACGAGGCGGCGGACGACGGGACGGAACCAGCCGCGGCGCTCCTTGGAGCGGGCGAGGCTGCGGGGGCAGGCCTGCGCGACGGAGGCAGGACACGCGCCGGGGCGCTGTCCGCGGCGGATCTCGCGGCTGCGAGGTGGCGGTCGAGCGCGTCCTTCTGCGAAGCGGCGCGATCGCGCATCCTCCCGGCCGACTTCGCCCGCTTCGCGGCGCGGACCGACTCCAGGTCGCCCTTCTCAAGCCGCGCGACGGCGTTCCTCAGCGGAGCGAGATCGCAGTTGTCTATTGTGCTTATCGCACTGGAGACCTGGGCGCCGCATCCCTCCGCGGCCTTAAGTACGGCGGAGCTTGTGACCCCGGCCTCTCTAGCTAGTTCGTAGACTCTCATTCAGCGTCAGCTCCGTTCGTCAGTTCCGCCACGGCCTTCGCGGCCGCATAGATTCCCTTGGCCGTGACCTCGTCGAGCCCGGTCGCGGCGATAAAGCTGGCCTCGTCCTCCTCGACGATGCCGTCGATCGACAGATAGCCGGCGTCCGCCATCTGCGTGGCGACGGCCGTCGACACGGAGAAAGTGTCCGCGAGTTCCTTGATCGCCTCGGCCTTCTGATCCTCGAAGCTCGCCGTCGCCATGGACTTTCTGATCTCCACGTGCCACCCCGTGAGCTTCGTCGTGAGGCGCACGTTCTGCCCGCGCTTGCCTATCGCGAGCGAATACTGGTCGGCCGCCGCCACGACGTGCACCGTGTTCGGCAGCACCGGATCGACCTCGATGGACTCGAGCTTCGCCGGCGCGAGCGCCTGGGCGACGTACTGGCGGATGTCCTCGTTCCACCTCACGATGTCGATCTTCTCGCCGTGGAGCTCGCTCACGATCGCCCTCACGCGGCTGCCGCGCTGGCCGACGCAGGCGCCGACGGGATCGACGTTCTCGTTGGAGGTCCTGACGGCGAGCTTGGCCCTGTAGCCGGGATCGCGGCTCACGCCCATGATCTCGACGACGCCGTCGGCGATTTCGCTCACCTCGAGCCTGAAGAGCGCTTCGACGAACTTGCCGCTGGCACGCGAGAGGGTGACGCTCGGGGAGCGTCCACCGCCGTCCTTGTCGGGATTGTCGACCCGGAGGATTATGGCGCGGATCGGGTCGCCGACCTGGAAGTCCTCCGTCGGTATGCGCTCCTTGCCGGGCAGCACCATTTCGGTCTTGCCGACCGTCACGTACATGTCGCGGTGGGATATGGCCGAAACCGTGCCGCTCACGATGTCGCCGACGCGGTCGCGGTACTCGGAGAACGTATTGGAGCGCTCCGCCTCGCGTATCTTCGTCATGATCATCTGGCGCGACGTCTGCGCGGCGATGCGCCCAAGGCGCGACGCGGGCATCTCGACCTCGATCGTGTCGCCCTCCTTGACCGGATTGCCGTGGTTGTAGCGTACGGCCCGCGCAAGCGGGATGAAACCGGGGCCGGTGTCCTCGTCGGAACAGACCAGCGTGTCGTACACGTGGAGCGAGAGGTCCTTCCTGTCGATGGAGACGCGCAGGTCGTTCGTCACGTCGCGGTTCTTCTTCGCGGCCTGTTCAATGGCCTGCTCGATAGCCGTAAGGACGATTTCGCGGTTGACGCCGCGCTCGCTCTCTATTTGCTGGACAACAGCCAGCAGCTGGTTGTTCATCGCCATCCTTCTCGCTCCTTCCTGTCAAAAATCAAAACACGTCCCCCGGTTCGACCCTCCCGGATCGCCGAAAAACGCGTATATTTTACCAAATTTGGCCCCCGGAAAGCAAGAGCGGCGAGAAGGAAGTAGAAGGCCCACCGGCGGTCTTCACCGCCCCGACGCCGATTCGAGCTCCTTCCACGGGCGCATGACGAAGTCGCGTTCCCCGGCGCGCGGATGCGGAAGGACGAGGTCCGGCGTGTCGAGGACGAGCCCACCGTAGTCGATCATGTCGATGTCGATCGTCCGGGGGCCGTTCTTCACGGTGCGCACGCGGCCCAGATCGTCCTCCACGCGGTGCATCCGCGCGGAGAAGTCGTGCGGATCCAGCGCCGTCTCGACAATGACGATCTGGTTCAGGAACTTTAGTCCGCGGAACTCCTCGGGTACGTCGACCGGCTCCGTCTCCTCGATCCCGCTGGACGCGACGAGGTGCGTGGACGGGAAGCGAGAGACGGCGTCCAGGGCCTTTGCGAGGTATTCCCTGCGCGGCTCGACGTTGGAACCGAGGGAAAGGACGACGCGGACGTCCTGCGGCTCGACGTGCACCACCGCGTCGGTGACGCCTATTCCGGCCGCGCGCACGGCGTCGCGCACCTCGTGCCCAAGCGCATGCCCCTCGCCGACCGTGAGCGCGCGGGAGACCCGCACGTGGAGATCCGACTGGAACGCACCGCCGTAGCGCCGGGTGCGGACGTTGTGGCAGCTCGACACGCCGGCCACTCCAAGCGCGACCTTCGCCACCTCGGCCGACTTGCCGGACATCTCGGCGTCGGTGAGCTCCTGGAGGGCGGGCTTCACGATTCCCCACGCGGTGTTGAAGATGAAGACGGCGACGACGAGCGCGCCCGCCGGGTCGGCCCACGCGAGCGACGGCGCGAAGTACGACAGCGCAAGCGCGATCGCGACGGGAATCGAGCTTATGGCGTCGCTGCGGTGATGCCAGGCGTTCGCCTCCAGCGCGGGGGAGCGGAGACGCAGCGCGACGGCGCGGGTCCACCGGTAGACGGCCTCTTTCGAGACAACGGACGCCACCGCGATCCAGAATGCGAAGGACCTCGGGACGGGCAGCGCCTCGCCACGGATCGCCGCGAGGAAGTCCAGCGACGAGGAGCGCGCGATCCCGAACGACACTCCAGCGAGCGCAAGCCCGATCGAGAGCGTCACCAGCGCCTGTATCTTGCCGTGTCCGTATGGATGCCCGGCGTCGGCCGGCGCAGTCCAGTACCTGACGCCGACAAGCACGGCGAGGTCGGTCACGAGGTCGGAGAGAGAGTGGACGGCGTCCGCGACAAGCGCCTGGGACCCCGCGATCAGGCCGACTGCGGTCTTCAGCGCCGCGAGAACGATGTTGACGGCCATGCCGCCGATCGTGACGACGCTGGTGGACTTCACCTCATCGGGCACTCCGCCGCATCCGCCGCCTGACGCGTTCCCCTTCATGGCTTGAGGTAGAGGCGGCAATGGCATAGCCCGTGGAATTCCGGGTCCGCGAGCTGCGCCTTGAACTCGTCGCAGGGGCAGAAGAACTCCGGAAGCTTCGGAATCCGGCAGGGGCAGTACCCGTTCTTCCTGACGACGCCGGCCCTCACCGTCGCGACGATCCGCGCGTCGGGATTGAGCGTGACGCGGTTATCCCCGAAGAGACGCCGTATCTCCGTAGAGGACTCCCTGGTGCGCGGATACGCCTTGAACGTCACGAGCCTGGAGAGTTCGTCGTAGCTCCTCCACTTGGGAAGGTCCGCGACGCAGTCCTCGCCGGTGATGAAGAAAAACTCCGTCCCGGGGGGATTCTCGGAGACAAGCTCCCTCACCGTGTCAATCGTGTACGAGACGCCGCCGCGGCGCATCTCGCGGTCGTCGACCACGACCCTGTCCAGTCCCGCGAACGCGGCGCGGACAAGTTCAAGTCGGTTCCAGAGCGGCGAGGCGGCCTCGCCGGCCTTGAACGGACTCGCGTTCGCCGGCACGACGACGAGCCTGTCGAGTCCGAGATCCCCAATCGCCCGCCTCGCGATGCCGACATGCCCGAGGTGGACGGGATTGAAGCTTCCGCCGTATATGCCGACGCGCATGGAACCGCCTCCGCTCAGGCCAGCTCTTTCGAGCGCCGCGCGGCCCCCTTCAACGTCGCCGCGACGATCTTCTTGAACTGCGGGTTCGAAAGGCTCTCCATGCCAGCGGCGGTCGTGCCGCCCTTCGTGCAGACTCCGGCGATGAACTCGCCGAGGTCCATCCCGCTCTCCCGCAGGAACTTCGCCGTGCCGTACATCGTCTGCTCGGCGAGAAGCCGCGCCACCGCCGGCTTCAGCCCCAGCGCGACGCCGCCCTCGGCCATCGCCTGCTCCATGTAGGCGAAGTAGGCGGGACCCGATCCGGACAGCGCGGTCACCGCGTCGAAGTCCTTCTCCCCGAGAACGACCGTGGCGCCCGCACCGCCGAGGATGCGCTCCACGGCCTTGACGTCCCTGGCCGGAGTCTTCGGGGCAGCGCAGATCGCGCACATCCCGGCCTTGGAGCGCAGCGCGAGGTTGGGCATGACGCGGATGAGGTTGACCTTCGCGCCGAAGGCCTTCCTGAGCTTCGCGAGCGTCTTGCCGGCGACGATCGAGACAAGGGTCTGCCGCGCGCCGAGGAGAGGCCTAACCTCCGCGGCGACGGCGTCCACGTCCTGCGGACGCACGGCGAGGAATATGAGCTTCGCGGTCGCGGCCACCGTCTTCACGTCGTCGGTCGTCACGACGCCGTATCGCTTCGCGAGCTCCACGGCGCGCGACTCGACCTTCTCGGCCATGATCACGCCCTTCCTGTCCGCTATCGCGGAGAGAATCCCCTCCGCCATCTTCCCTGCTCCGAAAAAACCGATGTCCATGTGCGTTCTCCTTCTGATTCGGCGGCGGCCGCGGATTCCCCGAAGGCCAGTCACCGCACGACAAAGTTGACCATCCGCCTCGGGACGGCGACGACCTTGACGATCGTCTTGCCCTCGAGGAACTTCGCGACGTCGGCGTTCGCCTTCGCAGCCGACTCCATCTCCGCAGGCGTCGCCGCGACGGGGACCTTCACGCGCCCGCGCAGCTTGCCCATCACCTGCACAGGTATCTCCATCTCGTCCTCGACGAGCGCCGAGGGGTCGTACTTCGGCCACGGCTCGTACGCGAGTGACTTGTCGTGGCCGAGGAACTGCCAAAGCTCCTCGCCGAGGTGAGGGGCGAAGGGGGAGAGGCATAGCACGAAAGTCTCAAGGAACGGACGGGGAAGACCAGTCTCCCCCGCACCCTCACATGCGGGACTTGAGCCTTTTGCGTAGCCCTCCGCCTCGTTCATGAACACCATCATCGCGGAGATGCCGGTGTTGAAGTTCAGCGTCTCGAGGTCCTCGCCGACTTTCTTCACCATCGCCGCGAGGCTCTTGGCCTCGGCCTTCGTCATCGCACGGTCGGCGACAGGAGTCTCCGTGACGAGGCGGTTCGCCCGCTTGAGGAAGCGGTGGACGCCTTCGACGCCCTTCGTCGACCAGGGCTTGACGGCCTGAAGCGGTCCCATGAACATCTCGTAGAGGCGGAGCGAGTCGGCGCCGTAGTCGCGGATCACGTCGTCGGGGTTGACGACGTTCTTCAGCGACTTCGACATCTTCGCGGGGAACTCCGTGAGCTCCTCCATTTCGCCGCCCTCCTCGGCGCCGAACGGCTTTCCGTCGCGCCATTCGATCTTGTCCATCGGAACGAGCACCCCGCGCTTCGTCTTGTAGGCGAGGCCGAGGATCATGCCCTGGTTGACGAGACGCTGGAAAGGCTCCGGCGTGGGAACATACCCGAGGTCGAAGAGGACCGTGTGCCAGAAGCGCGCGTAGAGGAGGTGCAGAACCGCATGCTCCGCGCCGCCGACGTAGAGATCGACGGGAAGCCACTTCTTGAGAAGCTCGGGATCGGCAAAGCACTTGTCGTTCGTCGGGTCGATGTAGCGGAGGTAGTACCAGCAGCTTCCCGCCCACTGCGGCATCGTGTTCGTCTCGCGAACGCCCTTCCTGCCGGTCTTCGGGTCGACGACGTTGACCCAGTCCGTCGCCTTCGCGAGCGGAGGCTCTCCGGTGCCCGTCGGCTTGTAGTCGGCAAGCTCGGGAAGCGTGAGCGGCAGGTCGTTCTCGTCGACGAGAGACTGCGTGCCGTCCTCCCAGTGAATCACCGGGAACGGCTCGCCCCAGTAGCGCTGGCGGCTGAAGAGCCAGTCGCGGAGCTTGTACTGCGTCTTCGCCTTGCCTAAGCCCTTTTCTTCCAGCCACTTGATCATCGCGGGGCGCGCCTCCTCGACGGAGAGCCCGTTGAGGAAGCCCGAATTCACCATCACGCCGGTCGCGATGTCGGTAAACGCCTCGCTGCCGGTGTAGGGGACCCTTCCATCCTTGGGCTGGGGTGCGGGCGCGCCAGAACGCCCGTCCGTTCCATTCGCCACCACCTGGTAGATCGGGAGATTGAACACCTTCGCAAAGTCGAAGTCGCGCTCGTCGTGCGCGGGAACGGCCATGATCGCGCCCGTTCCGTAGCTCGCGAGGACGTAGTCGGAGATGAAGATCGGGAGCGCATCGCCGTTGACGGGATTTATGCCGACGACCCCCTCGAGCTTGACGCCCGTCTTCTCCTTGTTGAGCTCCGTGCGCTCGAGGTCGCTCTTGGAGGCGGCCTTCTTCTGGTAGGACTTCACCTCGTCGGCGTTCTTCAGCGTGCCGTCCGCGAGCCACTTTGCCACGAGCGCGTGCTCGGGCGAAAGCACCATGTACGTCGCGCCGAACAGAGTGTCGCAGCGGGTGGTGTAAACAGTAATGACATCCTTGGGCAGGGGTGCGGGGCCGCCAGAGGCCCCGTCCGTTCCGATGGGGCCGCCAGAGGCCCCGTCCTTTCCGACCTTCTCCACACCGAAGTCCACCAGCGCGCCGGTCGACTTGCCGATCCAGTTGCGCTGCATCTCCTTGATGCCCTCGGGCCAGTCGAGCTGGTCCAGGTCCTTGAGGAGGCGCTCTGCGTACTCGGTGATCCTGAGCATCCACTGGCGCATTGGACGGCGGATGACGGGATGGTTCCCGCGCTCGCTCCTGCCGTCAATGACCTCCTCGTTCGCGAGAACAGTTCCAAGCGCGGGGCACCAGTTGACCGGCACTTCGGCGACATACGCGAGCCCTTTCTTGTAGAGCTGCTCGAAGATCCACTGCGTCCAGCGGTAGTACTTCGGGTCCGTCGTGTTGACCTCGCGGTCCCAGTCGTAGCTGAAGCCGAGCGAGCGGATCTGCTCGCGGAAGCGGTCGACGTTCTTCTTCGTTGTGATTGCGGGATGCGTGCCCGTCTCGACGGCGTACTGCTCGGCGGGGAGTCCGAAGCCGTCCCATCCCATCGGATGCAGCACGTTGAAGCCCTTCATGCGCTTGTAGCGGCAGAGGATGTCGGTCGCCGTATAACCCTCCGGATGGCCCACATGCAGGCCCGCGCCGGACGGGTAGGGGAACATGTCAAGGCAGTAGAACTTCGGCTTGCCGACGCCATTCTCCGTCTTGAACGTCTTGTGCTCAAGCCAGTACTTTTGCCACTTCTT
>JAFRJH010000210.1 GCA_017432385.1 Kiritimatiellia bacterium | reverse complement strand
GTCGTTGAGGTGCAGCTTCTCAAGCCCCGCCGCGACCTTCGGGAATTCGTCCGTCGACATCGGATAGATTCCGCAGAAGACTGTCGGATGGATGTCCTGGAACCCGGGAAGCGGCTCCGACGCGCCGAGCCGCGACGTCGTCTCGGTGTCGCCGATCTTGATCTCGCTCGGATCCTTGACGGTGCCGACGATGTATCCGACCTCGCCGGCGGAAAGGCCGTCGACCGGCTTCTTCGTCGGGGAGAATATGCCGACCTCGTGGACCGTCGTCGAGACGCCCGAGCCCATGAAGGACACGTTCTGCCCCGCGCGCAGCGACCCGTCCACGACGCGGACGTACGTGATGACGCCCCGGAACTCGTCGAAGACCGAGTCGAAGACGAGCGCGCGCAGCGGCGCGTCCACGCCGGCAGTCTCCGGAGGGGGTATGCGGTCCACTATCGCCTCGAGGACGTCCGGACAGCCCATGCCCGTCTTCGCCGAGACGAGGAGCGGATTGTCCATCGGTATCGCGAGTATGTCCTCGATCTCGCGCGAGACCTCCTTCACGTCGGCGCCCGGAAGGTCCACCTTGTTGAGGACCGGGACTATCTCGAGCTTCGCGTCCTGCGCGAAGTAGGTGTTGGCCACGGTCTGCGCCTCCACGCCCTGCGCGGCGTCGACGACGAGGAGCGCGCCCTCGCACGCGCCCATCGAGCGGCTGACCTCGTAGGCGAAGTCGACGTGGCCCGGGGTGTCCAGAAGGTTGAAGAGGTACGTCTTCCCGTCCCTGGCCGTGTAGTGCATCGACACCGGATGCGACTTGATCGTTATCCCGCGCTCCCGCTCGAGGTCCATCGCGTCGAGCGTCTGCTCCTTCAGCTCGCGCGCCGAAATCGCGTGCGTCAGCTCCAGTATGCGGTCAGAAAGCGTCGTCTTCCCGTGGTCGACGTGCGCGATGATGCAGAAATTGCGTATGCTGTCGAGTTTCACTTGTCGCCGGTAGCCTTGATTCGGTCCCACGCCCTGTCGTAGAGGGCCTTCACCGCCGGATCGTCGTCGATGGATTTCAGCACCTGGCCCTTCGCGAGCGTCTCCGCGTCGAGTATGATGCCCTTCCTGAAGTCCTCGTCAAGCGCGGCGATGCCGGGCGCGACGGGCATCGGGCCCTTGTTGTACTCCATGTTCGCCTTGGACGCCTCCGCGGTGTAGAGGTAGTTCATGAAGGCGTAGGCGAGGTCCGGCTCCGGGGCGGAGGACGAAAGCACCATCTCGTCGAACGCGATTGTGAAGCCCTCCCTCGGGAGCGCGAAGCCTATGTCGGGCCGCGGGGCGTCGCCCTCCTCCTCGTCGCCGACGATGACCTGCGTCGCGTCCGTCGAGTAGCCGTGCCCAAGCCACGTCGCGCCCGAGGCGACCTCGGTCTTGTAGCTCTCGGCGTCGAACTTCCGTATGTTCCTCTTCCATGCGAGGACCTTGGCGACCGCGGCGTCGATCTCGCCCGCGTCGCGGGAGTTGATGGAGTGGCCGAGGGCCATGAGCCCGGCGCCGATGACCTCGCGCATGTCGTCGAGAAGCGTGACCTTGCCCTTCAGCGCCGCGCTGTCGAGGATCGACCAGCTCGCGACGTCGGCCCCGGCGGGGATCCTGTCCTTCGCGTACATGAAGCCGGTGTACGTCACGGCGTAGGGCACGTTGTACCTGAACTCCGGATCGACGATCTGCCCGGCGAAGGACCTGTCGAAGTTCCTGCGGACGTTGGGCATCTTGGAGTGGTCAAGCTCCGATATGAGGCCCTCGCGCGCCATTAGCGACACGAGGTAGGAGCTGGGCGTGATGATGTCGTAGCCCGTCCCGCCCGCCTTGAGCTTGGCGTACATGGCCTCGTTGGACTCGAACGTGTCGATCTCGACCCTGCAGCCGTGCTCCCTGGAGAACTCCTCCACCACCTCCGGCGAAATGTAGTCGCTCCACGTGTAGACATGGAGGGTCCTCGTCTGCCTGCCGCACCCGGCGAGAAGCACTGCGGCGGCCGCGGCCAGCGCAGGAATACCGTTTGTCCTCATTGCGATTCTCCTTCAGAAGATTGAGCGGATATTTTATCAAAAACCCCGCCGCGGTCCAAGCGCCGGGCTTCGGCGCGGGCATCCGCGAGCGAGATGCCCGACGCAAGGGCGAATGCCGCGAGATCGTCGTGCTCCAGCTTCTCGCGGACCACGCCGAAGCCCTCCGCGACCTTGCGGCGGACGGCAAGCCCCTCCGGCATGTCCAGCGTCTCCTCGCGGCGTCCGAGGACGCGGCGGCGGCACAGGCGCTCGCGCACGCCCAGTGTGGTCGTGTGCCTGAAGATCGCCTGCGCAACCGCATCGCGCAGCCCGTACGGCGAAAGCGCCGTCAGCACCAGCCCGGGCCGCCCCTTCTTCATGGTGGCGGGCACCGTCAGCACGTCCAGCGCACCCGCCTCGAATATCCTCTCGCAGGCGAAGGCGACGTCCTCCCCGGTCATGTCGTCGATGCTGCACACGAACTCGCACACCTCGTCCGACCCGCCGGCGTCCGCCGGCTCCCCG
>JAFRJH010000209.1 GCA_017432385.1 Kiritimatiellia bacterium | reverse complement strand
CGTCGGAGCGCATACTCTACTATTCGGGCAAGAACTACAAGATCGGCGAAGTGCACGACGGCGCGGCCACTATGGACTTCATGGTCCAGGAACAGGAGCGCGGCATCACGATCCAGTCCGCGGCCACGACCGTAATGTGGGGCAACTACCGCCTCGCGCTGATCGACACTCCCGGACACGTCGACTTCACGGCCGAGGTCGAGCGCTCGCTTCGCGTTCTCGACGGTGCGGTCGCGCTGTACTGCGCGGTCGGCGGCGTGCAGCCCCAGTCCGAGCAGGTCTGGCGCCAGTCCGAGAAGTACAAGGTGCCGAAGATCGCGTTCGTCAACAAGATGGACCGCGTCGGCGCGAACTTCTACAGCGTCATGGAGCAGATGAAGAACCAGCTCGGCGCGAATCCGGTCCCGGTCGTCATCCCGATCGGCGCGGCGGAGTCGTTCGAGGGCGTCATCGACCTCATCAAGATGAAGGCGCTCTACTTCGACATGAAGAGCCTCGGCAAGACGGTCCTCGAGAAGGACATCCCCGAGGAGTACATGGAGAAGGCGAAGGAGTGGCGCCAGAAGATGCTCGAGAGCGCGGCCGAGCAGGACGACGCGCTCATGGAGAAGTTCTTCGCGGGCGAGGAGCTCACGAACGAGGAGATCGAGATGGGCCTCCGCAAGGGCTGCCTCTCGCGCGCCATCACGCCCGCCTTCTGCGGCACGGCTTTCAAGGACAAGGGCATCCAGCCGCTCCTCGACGGCGTCTGCAAGTATCTTCCCTCCCCGCTCGACACGGGCGCGGCGGTCTCGGCCGACGATCCGACCCAGAAGCGCGAGGTCAGCGACAGCGAGCCTTTCTGCGGCCTCGCGTTCAAGATCATGAACGACCCGAAGTCTGGCGGCAAGATCACGTTCGTGCGCGTCTACTCGGGCACGCTCAAGCTCGGCGAGGAGCTTCTCGACTCGACGATCGACAAGGAGCAGCGCATCTCGCGCCTCTTCCGCATGCACGCGGCCAAGCAGGAGCCCCTCGACGAGGCCCACGCCGGCGACATCGTGGCGTGCGTCGGCCTGACCGAGACGAGGACGGGCGACACGCTCTGCGACCCCGAGCATCCGATCACGCTCGAGTCGATCGACTTCCCCGCGCCCGTCATCTCGGTCGCCGTGAAGCCGAAGAGCCGCGGCGACAACGAGAAGCTCGGCGCCGCGCTCCACGCGCTCGCCATGGAGGACCCGACGTTCGTCGTGACCTTCGACCAGGAGACATCCGAGACGATCATCGCCGGCATGGGCGAGCTCTACCTCGAGGTCATCGTCGACCGCCTGAAGCGCGAATTCAACGTCGACTGCGACGTCGGCGCGCCGCAGGTCGCGTACCGCGAGACGATCACGGTCCCGGTCGACAACGAGTACAAGCACGTCAAGCAGTCCGGCGGCCGCGGCCAGTACGCGCACGTCTGCCTCAAGCTCGCCCCGCAGGAGCCCGGCAAGGGCTTCGAGTTCGTCAACGAGGTCAAGGGCGGCGTGATTCCGACGGAGTACATCCCGGCGGTCGAGAAGGGCGTCCGCAAGGCGCTCGAGTCCGGCCCGCTCGCGGGCTTCCCGGTCGTGGACGTCAAGGCGACGGTGTACTTCGGCTCGTACCACGAGGTCGACTCGAACGAATTCGCGTTCGTCACCTGCGCGATGCAGTGCTTCAAGCAGGCGTTCATGAAGGCGAAGCCGCAGCTCCTCGAGCCGATGATGGACGTCGAGGTCGTCGTCCCCGAGCAGTACATGGGCGCGGCGAACGGCTCGATCAACCAGCGCCGCGGGCGCATCGAGGGCATGGAGGACCGCGCGGGCGTGAAGCTCCTCAAGGCGACCGTTCCGCTCGGCGAGATGTTCGGCTACTCGAACGCGATCCGCACCGTGACCCAGGGCCGCGGCTCCTTCACGATGATCTTCAAGCAGTACGAGGCCGTTCCGAAGGCCATCGCGCAGACGGTAGTCGAGAAGCGCATCAAGGAGGGCAAGGTCCGTCCGATGGCGGACTGAGCCCCGAAACAGCAAGCGAGGTAAAGAAGACATGGCAATCGTTCTCGGCCTTCCGAAGGGCAGTCTGCAGGAGTCGACCTTCGCGCTTTTCAAGCGCGCGGGGTTCAACGTCTCCTGCTCGAGCCGCAGCTACACCCCCACTATCGACGACGAGGAGATCAAGTGCCGTCTCCTGCGTCCGCAGGAGATGAGCCGCTACGTGGAGCTCGGGCTCCTCGACGCCGGCATCTGCGGCTACGACTGGGTCTACGAGAACGGCTCCGACGTCCAGGAGATCTGCGAGCTCAACTACTCCAAGGCGACGTCGAACCCCGTCCGCTGGGTCCTCGCCGTGCCGAACGACTCGAAGATCAAGACGGTGAAGGACCTCCAGGGCAAGCGCATCTCGACGGAGGCCATCGGCCTCGTCAAGCGCTACCTCAAGAAGCACGGCGTGAAGGCCGAGGTCGAGTTCAGCTGGGGCGCGACCGAGGTCAAGGCGCCGGAGCTCGTGGACGCGATCGTCGACCTGACGGAGACGGGCTCGTCGCTCCGCGCGAACAACCTCCGCATCGTCGACACGATCCTCACGTCCACCACCCGCTTCATCGCCAACAAGAAGAGCTGGAAGAACGCCGCGAAGCGCGCGAAGCTCGAGCAGCTCAAGATGCTCCTCACGGGCGCCCTCGAGGCGCAGAGGCGCGTCCTTCTCAAGTGCAACGCGCCCGCGAAGACGCTCGAGAAGGTCGTGAAGGTCATGCCCGCGCTGCACGCGCCGACGGTGAACAAGCTCTCCGGCGGCGACTGGTACGCGGTCGAGTCCGTCGTCGAGGAGAAGAAGGTGCGCGACCTCATCCCGCAGCTGACGAAGAACGGCGCGACGGGCATAATCGAGCTCCCGCTCAACAAGATCATTTTCTGAGTCAGAAAACGGCCTAGCTAGCCGACAAACAAATCAAGGAGAAAAATCCATGGGTTCCATCAAGAAGAAACGCCGCAAAAAAATGTCGAAGCACAAGTACGACAAGCGCATGAAGGCGCAGCGGCACAAGACGAAATAAGCACGAGGTCCGGTTTTCCAAGAGAACCGGGCCTTTTGCTGTGGCGTTATATTCTTCGGTATGGCAAAGATCGTCGAACTGTTTGCGAAGGGCGGACCCGTGATGTGGCCGATTCTCGGCCTTTCGGTGCTTGGGCTCGCCGTGCTCGTCTGGAAGGCGTTCGAGTTCCGCGCGGGCCGCAGGGACGCGAGGGGGCTGGTCGTCGTCTCCACGATCATCACCGCGGAGCCGATGCTCGGCATCCTCGGCACCGTCGTGGGCATAATGCAGACCTTCGGCGCGCTCGGCGCGTCCGAGGGCGGCGTCGCGAATCCCCTCGCGGCGACCTCGGGCATAGGCGAGGCGCTGATAACGACGGCGGCGGGCCTCGTCGCGTCGCTCGTGCTGCTGTTCCCGTACAACGTCCTGGACGGAATGGCGGAAGAGGGGGATCGGGACAGATGAGGCGGCGGCGAGGCGCGAGGATGGAGATGACGTCCCTCATGGACGTCATGTTCCTCGTTCTCGTCTTCTTCATCTACTGCATATTCGACATGACGGTCCACAAGGGCGCGAAGGTCGACCTCCCCAACGCAGCCGGCGCGGACGAGAAGGGCGAGCGGATAGTCGTCACGATACTCCCCGACGACTCCCTCCAGTTCAACGGCCAGCCGATGTCGAAGTCGGACATCGTCGAGCGCGTCGCCGAGCTCAACCGCGTCCACATGGACTTCCCCGTGCTCATCTCCGGCGACCGCAGGGCGTCGCTCGGCACGGGCATCGAGCTCCTCGCCGAACTCAAGGCGGCCGGCGTCGCCAGGGCGAGCTTCCAGGTAAGCGGGAAGGGCCCGGCGAAATGAGGTTCGGGACGGCGCTCGGCGTCTCCGTCGCGCTGCATGCCGCGCTCGCGGCCGGGATCGTGGTCTGCATGAGGCTTGCGCCGCGCCCCGACGTCTTCGCGACTCTCGACCTCTCGTCCGTGGATATTTCCTTCGCCGAGGAGGACGTGGAGTCCGCCGCCGCGGCGGGTCCGCCGCGGCCGGAGCCTCCTCCGGAGCCCGCGCCACCGCGG
>JAFRJH010000208.1 GCA_017432385.1 Kiritimatiellia bacterium | reverse complement strand
GGCTTTGAGCTGGAGGAGGCCTCCTCCAGACCTCCTCTGGCGTGCGGGGATCGGCTGTCATGTCTTCTAACCCTGCCGAAGGCAGCTCAAGAAGACAATTCGACGCACTGAATTGCCGTTAAAACATCGCGAAGCTGCGGAGCGGTAGCGGGAGCCCTAACGCTCGGAGTTTCTTTTTGTCAGGAGAAAAACGCCCATTTCACTTGTCAAAACGCACATCATCCCTTATTTATCGGGGTGAGATGCACCTTGACAGTCAAAAAACGGGTAAACCCCAGCGCTATTCGGAAACTGCGTCGAGGGAATCCCAGTCGATTTCGCCTTCAAAGACCTTCTTCACGGGACCGGCGAGGGTGATTTCCGAGAAGTCCTCTCCGTCGTACTGGCCGTCCACGACAAGCTCGTATCCGCCGTTCGTCTTCACATGCACGGGGAACTCGAGCCCGTAGTCGGCGACTCCGATCACCGCGGCGGCGACTGCGCCGGTACCGCAGGCCCCGGTCTCCGCCTCGACACCCCGCTCGTAGGTGCGCATGACGAGTGCGGCCGGCGGACGGAAGCAGACAAAGTCGACGTTGGTTCCGTCCGGCGCGAACTCGTCGCTCATCCTGATGCGGCGGCCTTCGCCCTCGACATCCACCTTGGCCAGGTTCTCTGCGACGATGATCTTGTGGGGAACGCCCGCGACGACGAAATCGTCGCGGAAGTCCCTGGGCTGCGGCATGGCTATACGGACGAGAGACGGGTCCAGGATCTCCGCATCGATCATACCGGCCGCGGTCTCGAAACGCATCACGTCCGTCTTCGCCGCGCCTATCTCTCGCGCGAAGGCGGCGACGCACCGCGCCCCGTTTCCGCAGAGGTCGACCTCCGTTCCGTCCGGATTGAAGAACCTCATGCGGAAGTCGGCGCAGTCGGACTTCTGGACGAGTATGACGCCCTCGCAGCCCACGCCCTCGCGGCGCGACGAAAGCGCCGCGATGCGTCGGTGGTCGTCGCAGGGGAACGCGCCGGGGCGGTCGTCCACGAGGACGAAGTCGTTCCCTGCGCCGTGCATCTTCGCGAACCGTATCATGTTCATTGTCAGAACCCCAGTATTGCGTTGTACCACTGGCTCCGTCCCGCGGGCATGTCCGCGCCTCCGTTGAGCCTGATCAGGTCGGACAGGACGTTGAACGCCTCCTCGAGCACAACGTCGTCGTCCTTCTCGGCGCGTCCGCGCCGGCGGCGCGGGGGCTTCTCCTCGTCGTCGCCGGACTCGCCGTCTTCCTCGTCGTCGTCGTCGGTCTCGCGGATGTCGCGGTCGGACTTCATCATCGCCTTGCGGGCCTCGCGCTCGAGCGGGACCTCCTCGCGGTCCACGACGGCGGACTTCATCCCCTTGACGTTGGCCAGATGCTTCGCGTAGCGCACGTTGTTCGAGAGCCTCGCCTCCGAGAGCCTCGAAAGCTCGGGGATGTATTTGTCCATGTTCCAGCACTTGACATGCTCCACAGGCCGTATGCGGGTGAAGGGCAGCGCATAGGTCAGCTTGTCCTCGCCGACGTCCAGGGAATCGAGGAGCGAGGGGAGGTGGATGTCGGACTCCACGCCCATCACCTGCGTCGAGCGTCCGTCGATGCGGTAGAAGCGGGCCGTGGTGACCTTAAGCGAGCCATAGCGTTCGGGGCCCATGCCGAGGACCGTCTGCACGGTCCCCTTGCCGTGCGTCCGCACGTCGCCGAGGATCACGGCGCGTCCGGTGTCGCGCAGGTGTCCCGCGACGATCTCCGACGCCGAGGCGCTCGCCCTGTCGACGAGGACCACCATCGGCTTTCTGTACGAGGCCGGGGTGCCGTGGGGTATCATGAGCGGCTGGACGGAGCGCGAGTCGCGTATCTGGACGACGGGTCCGTTCGGCACGAACAGGGCGGAGAGCAGGACCGCCTCGCGGAGTGACCCGCCGCCGTTGCCCCTCAGGTCGAGGACGAGCCCGCCGGTGTCCTGCGCGTTGAAGTCCGCGAGGTAGTTCGCGACGTCGACGGCGCAGCTTCTGAAGCCCTCGTCGCCGGGGCGCCTGTCCATCGTGCCGTAGAACATCGGGAGATAGACATAGCCGATCCTGTTGGTGAAGCCGCCCAGCGAGACGGTCTCGACCCGTCCGGTCGCCGCCTGGTCCTCCAGCTTGATTTCGTCACGGACCAGTTCGATGCGCTTCTTGGCAGCGCCGCTGGAGTCGGATCGCGGCACGATCTCGAGCGTGACGCGGGTGCCCTTCCTGCCGCGGATCTTCTTGATGGACTTCTTCATGGGCTGCCACATTATGTCCTCCATCTCGCCGTCTCCCTGCTGCACGCCGACGATCTTGTCGCCGGCCTTTATGCGACCGTCGACGTCCATCGGGCCGCCGGGGAGGACCTCGGATATCTTGAGCGCGCCGTCGTCCATCTGCAGCAACGCGCCGACGCCGCACAGGGAGAGGTTCATCTCCATGTCGAAGTCCTCCTTCGTCGTGGGAGACATGTAGTCGGAATGCGGATCGTACGCGCGCGTGACGGCGGACAGGTAGCGCTGCAGCACGGCCTCCTCGTCCGGCTCCGCGAGGACCCGCAGGTACTGCCTGTAGCGCTTCGTGAGGGAAACGGCCGAGTCGACCCTGTTTGTCGATCCGTCGAGCTCGGCGTTGACGATCTGCATGAGCACCTCGTTCTTGACGCGCTTGCGCCAGTGCTCCTCGGCCTCCGCCCTGGTGGCGGGCCACGGTGCGTCCTTGCGCCTGATGCGGAACATCTCGTTCGTCGTGAAATCCCACTCCGCCTTCGCGAGCAGGTTCGTCGCGAAGTCCACGCGCTCCGCGAGCCGCCTGCAGTACAGCGAGTAGACCTCGTAGCCGAAGTCGACGTTCCCGGCGCGCAGTTCGTCGTCGATTGTGAACTCGTGAGCGGAAAGGCGCGACAGGTCCTCCTTGGTGAAGACCGAGTGGTCGTAGTCGTAGAGCGTCACGAGGTTCGTCCACGCACGCTGCGACATCTCGTCGTCGAGCTGGCGCTGGAGCACGTGCTGGCGCGGCAGCATCGCCGCGAGGCGGCGCGCGATCTCGCCGTAGCCGCGCTCCGGGCGCACCTCGACTGGCAGCGGCC
>JAFRJH010000207.1 GCA_017432385.1 Kiritimatiellia bacterium | reverse complement strand
TGACGCTCGTGCGCGGGCTCGGCGGCGGGCTCCCGCTCCAGCGCTGGCTCGAGGAGGCGATATTCCCCGTCGAGGCGAAGATGACGCCGCGCGACGTCCGCGCCGGCGCCGTATGGGGCATAATGGAGATGCTCGCGGGCGGAACCACGTGCGTGGCGGACATGTACGACTTCCCCGAGGAGTGCGAGTCCGCGCTCGCCGAGGCGGGAATGCGCGGACACGTCTGCCGCGTGGGGCTCTCCTTCGTGCCGGGACGCACCGAGGAATGCATCCGCTTCACCGAAGGCCGCCCCGACCGGCATTTCTGCATCCACTCCGAATACCTCACGGACGAGGCGTCTTGCCGGGCGATCGCCGAGGCGAACGCCCGGCTCGGGCGCCCCCTCCACGTTCATGTCTCCGAGACGGAGAAGGAGCACGCGGAGTGCATTGCGCGCCACGGAAAGACGCCGATCGCCTACCTCGCCTCCACGGGAATCCTCGACCGCGGCGGATATGCCGCGCACTGCGTGTGGTGCACCGACGACGACTTCAGGATCATGGCCGAGAAGGGCGTGTCGCTCGTCCACAACCCGACGAGCAACATGAAGCTCGGCTCCGGCTTCGCGCGCATTGCGCGCGCGATGGAGCTCGGCGTGAACGTCGCGCTCGGCACGGACGGGTGCGCGTCCAACGACAACCTGGACATGTTCGAGGAGATGCACCTCGCGGCGCTTGTGCACAAGGGCGTCGCGCGCGACCCGACGGTCCTGTCCGCCTGGGACGTGATCGAGATGGCGACCGTCAACGGCGCCAGGGCGCTCGGGCGCGGCGACATCGGCGAAATCGCGCCCGGCAGGAGGGCGGACCTCTGCATAGTCTCCCTGGACCGCCCCCACCTCGCCCCGGCGCTCTCCATCCCCGAGCTGGTCGTCTACTCGATGCACGCCTCCGACGTGGAGGCGACGCTGGTCGGCGGCGAAACGGTGTACAGAAAGGGCTCCTTCGCCCGCATCGACTGCGGTCGGGCCAGGGCCGACCTCCTCGCCGCAGTCGCGCGCCTTGGACTTCGGCCGGCGCTTCCCGGAAAGGAGGGCTGATGGACGGAAAGACCGACAGTTCAGGAAACATGCTCAAGTCGGTGCTCAAGTCGCCGGAGGAGCTTGTCAAGGCGACGGAGTACTCCATGCGCGGCTTCTCCGCGGTCCTTTTCGGGGAGAAGGCCTTCCGCACGGACATCGTGGTCTTCGCCCTGTGCACGGCCGCGGCGGGCGCGCTCCGCTTCTTCGGGCTCGTCTCCTGGTGCGAGACTGCGCTTCTCGTCTACTCCGTCTTCATGGCGCTCGTCGGAGAGATCATCAATACGGCCATCGAGACGACGGTCGACCGGATATCGACGGAGTACAACGAGCTTTCCGGACGTGCGAAGGACATCGGCAGCGCCATCGTCTTCGTCTCCTTCCTCGGCGCGGGGATCGTCTGGGCGGTGATCCTGCTCGGCGTCGGATTCGGCCTCTGGGGCGGGGGCGCGCGGTGACGGCCGCCGTCCTGTATCTCGCGCTCCTGGCGTACGCGCCGCTCGTGTTCTCGACGATCCGCGCCGCGAGCCGCGAGAAGCTGCGCGACCGCGTCTTCCTCAGGACGATCGCGAAGGACTACCTGCGCACTCTTCCGACGCTCGCGCTCGCAAGCCTGCCCGTCGTCGCCTTCCCCGCGTACACGCGCGCATACGTGGTCGGGATGCACCTCGTGTTCATGCCGCTCGCGATGCTCGAGCTGGGCCACGTGTGGATGTTCGGCGCGCGCATGGGCCTCAACACGTTCTACTCCCTCTTCGTCACGAACATGCAGGAGACTGCCGAGTACATCCGCAACAACCTCGCGAAGTCGCAGCTCATCCTCGCGCTCGCCGTGTACTTCCTGCCGCTCGCCGCGCTCTGGCGCCTGCAGCCGGTCGTGTTTGCGTCGAGGTGGACGCGGCTCGCCTGGGCGGCCGGGCTCGTCGCGCTCGCGGTTCCGCTGGTCCGCAACTTCTTCAGGAAAGGCCCGCGGCGCAAGACGGGCTACGTGCTCAATCCGTTCGTGAGCGTCTTCTACCACTATGCGCTCTACAGGCGGCAGTACTGCGAGCTCAGGCGGCAGATCGCCGCGCATGCCGCCCCGAGGTTCGAGGGCATCCGCTCCTCCGTCCCCGCGGACGTCCCGGAGACGTACGTCGTCTGCATCGGGGAGAGCGCGAACTCCATGCACTGCTCGTACGCCGGGTACTCCCGCCGGACGAACGAGTTCACCGAGGCAGTCGAGGGGCTCCGCTCGTACACCGGCGTCCGTTCGCAGTACGCCCAGACGCTCCCGAGCCTCGAGAAGGCGATTACCTTTGCGACGGACGCCGAGCCGGACCTTCTGTTCAGGAAGGGCTCCATAGTCGACTATTTCAGGGACGCCGGCTTCAAGGTGTTCTGGCTCTCGAACCAGTACGCGCTGGAGGATACCGCGATCACGGCCATGGCCGGGCACGCCGACGTCGTGAAGTGCTGCAACTACAGTTCGATGAAGGGCTTCGAGACGGCGGGCTACGACGGCGCGCTGCTTCCCGAGTTCGAGAGGGTCCTGGACGACCCCGCGCCGAAGAAGGCCGTGTTCCTCCACATGATCGGCTCCCACTCCGCCTACGTCAACCGCTACCCCGCCGAGTTCCGCCGCTTCGAGGGCGCCGCACCAGGGAAGGAGGGCCTCTCGGCGTCGGCGACGGAGCTGCTGAACTCCTACGACGACTCCATCCGCTACACAGACTGGGTGATCGCCGAGCTCGTGAAGCGCCTGGCGGTCCGCGGCGGATCCGCCGCGGAGTCGCTGGTGTACTTCGCGGACCACGGGGAGGACTGCTTCGACACCTCCGCGGACAAGATACTCGGGCACTCCCAGCTGGCGAACGTGCCGATGACCTCGGTTCCGCTCCAGGTCTGGCTCTCGCCGAGGCTGGTGGAGCTCAGGCCAGGGCTTGCGGCGCGCGCGGCGCATCCGAAGAAGTCGTACCGGCTCGAGCAGATCGTCCATCTCCTGATAGACGTCGCATCGCTGTCGAATCCCGACTTCAGCCCGGAGGACAGCCTGTTCCCGAAGGAGCAGCCTCCGGAATGACGGCCGCGGCGGCGCGCGCCCGGCGCTCGACGTCCTGGACTACGAGCCCCGCGAGCGCGAAGCCGAAGATCGCCGTCGTGTGGGCTACGGTGCCGTTTATGCGGGCCTTCGACGAGCACCACTCGTGCGTGGCGAGCGAACTTTCGCCGACGCCGGGGTCCTTCGGGCAGACGCACTCCCCGAGGCCGCATCCTGCGCCCGTCGGCCCCAGGTTCTCGCGGCGCTCCGGGCTCCACACGCACTTGAACTTCCGCGCCGGCATGCCGCCGGTCTTCCTGAACTTCGTGCGCAGCGCACGTGCGAGCCCGTCGCCTTCGACCTTGCGGAACTCGGTCGCGCGTATCTGGAAGGGATCCATCTTCAGCGCCGCGCCCATCGAGGCGAAGAGCGTTACCGTCGGAATGGAGAGCGCGTGGCGGATGAGCGCCGCCTTCTCGCGGAGCGAGTCGATGGCGTCTATCACATAGTCGTATTCGTCCAGCGCGAATTCCCCGGCCGTCTCGGGCGAGTATATCTGCTGCCGCACGTCGAGCTCGACGAGGGGGTTGATCTCCTTCAGCCGCCTTGCGAGGACGTCCGCCTTGACCTGCCCAGCGGTTTTCGTCGTCGCCATCAGCTGCCGGTTCACGTTCGTGATGCAGATGCGGTCGGAGTCCACGAGGAGCAGTTTCCCGATGCCGGACCTGACGAGCGACTCTGCGCACCAGCTGCCGACGCCGCCGAGACCGAAGACGGCGGCCCTCGTGCGCGCGAGCGCGTCCATGGCCGGAGTCCCGAGCATCAGCTCCGTGCGCCTGAATATGGCTGGATGTCTCATGCGCGTGAAGTATACCAAATTCCGGAGCCTCCGTCCAAACGCCGCGCCCGTGAACCGTCCGCTCCCGCCCTCGTCCGCGAATCCCGTCCGCCCGCCAATTATGGTATAATATCCGTTCAACATGGAAGAGGGTGTCGGAATAGTCGCGCGCAAGACGATGAAGCTCAGGCTGCCGGAGGGCGGCCTGAAGCTCGCGTACGGCGGCGTGCTGAAGGAGATAGAGGTCGCCTACGAGGAGTGCGGCGCGCCGTTCGACGGTTCGAACGCGGTCTACATCTGCCACGCGCTCACGGGCGACGCGCATGTCGCGGGCATAAGGCCGGGCGAGACGGAGCCGAGCGGCTGGTGGGAGGGCATGGTCGGCCCTGGCCGCGCGATAGACACCTCGCGCTACCATGTCATCTGCGCCAACGTGCTCGGCGGGTGCAGCGGCACGACCGGGCCGATGTCGGTCAACCCCGACACAGGCAGGCCCTACGGCTCCTCGTTTCCCCGCTACTCGTTCGACGACGCGATAGACGTCTTCCGCATGTTCCTTCGCCAGCTGGGCGTGGACAGGCTCGCCGCGCTCATAGGCGGCAGCTACGGCGGGATGCAGGCGATCAACTGGCTGACGCGCTTCCCGGACGACATGGACAAGGCGATACTCGTCGCGACGTCCGCCTCGCTCAACACCCAGGCGCTCGCCTTCGACGTGATGGGCAAGAACTCCATCACCGAGGACCCGGCGTGGCAGGGCGGCGACTACTACGGAACCGGCGACGGGAAGGGCCCTCGCAACGGGCTCGCCTCCGCGCGCCAGCTCGCGCACATCTCGTACCTTTCGCGCGAGCATCTGCAGCACAAGTTCCAGCGGCGCCTCCAGGACAACTTCGTCAACGCGCCCGAGGCCGACCGCAGGGAGCGCGACCGCCTCTTCAAGACCTATTTCCAGATAGAAAGCTACCTCGACTACCAGGCGAAGAAGTTCATCAACCGCTTCGACGCCAACAGCTACCTGCATATCGTCGGGTCGATGGACGAGGCGGACCCCGCGAAGGAGTTCGGCTCCCTGGACGCCGCGATGGCGAGGGTGAAGGCGAAGGTCCTCGTCGTGTCCTACTCGGGCGACGTGCTGTTCACGGAGTGGCAGAGCCGCGAGATCGTCACGGCGCTCGTCAAGGCGGGGAAGGACGTCTCCTACTGCCATCTCGACTACGGCATAGGGCACGACGCGTTCCTCACCCACATAGACGAGCTCTCGAAGCTCGTGGGCGGGTTCCTCGGGCACCGCGAGGTGAAGGTCATGAGGTGGCAGAAGCGCCTGCACGCGAAGACAGTGAGGATGGTCCGCGAGGGCGCGCACGTGATCGACATCGGCTGCGGCGACGGCACGCTCCTGAACGTCCTCCGCGAGGAGCGGGGCGTCAAGGGCGACGGAGTCGAGATAGACGTGGAGAAGTTCGAGGAGGCGCTCGCCGACGGGCACGACATCTTCTTCGAGGACGCCGACTTCGGCATCGGCTGCATACCCGACCACCACTACGACGTGGCGATCGTGTCGGACACCCTGCAGGAGGTGAGGAATCCCCGCGGGCTCCTCCGCGAGGCGCTGAGGATCGCGGACGAGGCGGTCGTCACGTTCCCGAACTTCGCCGTGTACAGGATACGCCTCTCGCTCGCGTTCACCGGGCGGCTTCCCGTGTCCAAGCAGCTGCCGTTCGAGTGGTACGACACGCCGAACATCCACTGCGTGACGCTGACGGACTTCAAGCGCCTCTGCGACAAGGAGGGCATCGAGATACGCGAGGTCGCCGCGGAGTCGCGGCATCCGGTGGGCAAGCTCCTGCTCGCGCTCGGATTCAAGAACCTCGGCGCCTCGCGCATCATAGCACGCATCGGGAGGAAGAGGAAATGACGCTGCCCCAGAGGGTCGCCCACATCGTGAAGCACGGCATGTCGTTTCTGCATCCGTGCGTGTACGGCGAGCTCAACGCCAGGGGCGCGCTCGCGGAGATATCGGCGGACCTCGAGCGCGAGATCGCGCTCCTCTGCCCCGACCGCTGCGCGAAGGACGTCGTCGCCGCGTTCGTCGCGACGCTTCCCGAGGTCCGCCGCCTCGTCGCGACGGACGTCGACGCCGCCTACGACGGCGACCCGGCGGCGACGAGCCGCATGGAGGTCGTGATGGCGTACCCGGGTCTGTACGCGGTGACGGTCCACCGCCTCGCCCACGAGCTCTACCGCCTGAAGGTTCCGATCCTGCCGCGCGTCATGAGCGAGCTCGCGCACTCGAAGACGGGGATCGACATATACCCCGGCGCGACGATCGGCGAGCGCTTCTTCATCGACCACGGCAC
>JAFRJH010000206.1 GCA_017432385.1 Kiritimatiellia bacterium | reverse complement strand
CGTCCCGGCGTCCGTAACCGCCCAGCAAGCCACGTCAGACTCAGGCTTGACTCCTCCGTCGGCCTTCGCCTTTGCGTCGGTCTTCCCCGTGTCTTCAGCCTTGTCCTTCGTTTTCTTCTTCGCGTCGGGCTTCTTCGCCTGGTCGGCGTGCCCAATGCAGAACTTCGAGCCCTCGGCGGCCTCGCGCTTGCACTGCTCGCCCTTCTGCGTCTTGCCCTCGCACTGCGCGGCAATCGCCATCACCGACGCAAGCGCAGCCGCAACGGCGACAATCAGTCTATTCATTCCAGGGCTCCTATCGTTTATGTGTCAATTATACCAAATCCCCTTCCAGCCGTATACACGCAAAAGCGCGGCAAATCCGTCGCGGAGGATTAACCACGGAATACACGAAAGGTGGCGGCATGCCTATCTCAAGATCAGCAACTGGCTTTTGCGCGGGGCGACTGGCTCGAGCCAGACGGAGTCGATGGAGATGCAGTCCGTACCGGACTGCGTGTCGTTGAGGAACGAAAACACGTTTTCGCCCGCCTTAAGCAGCTCGCGTGGGATGGCGAAAGGATGGTCCGTTTTCGTGCCAGGCGCGTCCTTCGCCGCAAGGCGCTCGCCGTTCAAGTCGATGCAAAGGCGCGTACCCGTCCCACCTTGGTTGGGTCCCGTGCGGAAGTGGAGAATCCAGTCGTACTCGCCCGCGAGCGACCGCGGCATCACCGCGTGCCACAATTCGCGCGACTTCGTGCGGTCGTCGGTGCCCGTATGCAGCATCGCGCGCGGCACGTGGCGCATGTTGCCGTCCACCACGTGGTACTCGTCGTACACAGGCCCCTCGTGTCCGAAGTCACTCCAGTCGTCGTCGCGCCTGCCCACCTGCCAGCCGCCGCCAAGCGCCGCCGCGTCGAGCGTCACCACGCCCGTGCCGCCGTCGATGCGCGCGACTGTGAGCGTGTTCGTGCCGACCGCGAGCGCCGCCGCCGGCACGAACCACCTCTGCGTCGCACCCGCCTTGATCGGACGGTTGCCGAGCGGCTTGCCGTTGACCGCCACGCCCAGCCAGCCCTCCGCCGAGTCGCTCGTCGCCTTCCAGCGGAAGATCTGCGCACGGCCGTCGTCATACCCGGCCTCGACCGGGAACTTGAACGTGACGGACACCCCGTTCGTGAGGCCGCCGTTCGGAACGGGCCACAGCTCGCCGTCCACGTCGAAACCACCCTCCGGCGCCGTGTCGGCCGAAAGCTCCGTCGTCGCGTCGTTCTCGACGCCCACGCGCCACGTCTCCGCACGCGGCCAGCCGAACGCCGCCAGGATCTCCTGCTCGGAAAGCGTCCGCTTCCAGCACGCGAACTGCTGGATACTGCCCCTGAAGCACTTGTAGTGGTTGTTGCCCGAACTGGGCGCGGGCATCTTGTATGTGCCGTTCTGGGAGGATTCCGTACCGAAGCGCAAGAACGACCCGGGATTCGGCACGAGGTTCACCGAGTCCGCGTACGTCCGCGACACCCGCTTCAGAAGGCCGATGTCGGTGTTGCCGTCCGGCGTCGTCGGCCCGTCCTTGATCAGGTACGCCGTCACCTTCTGGCCGTCCACCGTCACGGCGAAGTCCACCCAGCCGCAGCCGTTGGAGATCACGAAGCTCTCGCCCAGATCCCAGTTGTCGTTGAGCGTGTAGACCCGCAGCGCGCGCCATTCCGTGCTGGTCCCGTCCAGGCCGAACATCATGCCGCGCGAGGCGCCGTAGCCGAATCCGAGCAGCCACTGGCTGCTCAGCAGCGGCGGGGAGAAGTCGGGACGGAAGCGGACGATCCAGGTGTAGTGGCTGTCGAAATTCGTAAGCGGCGTGCCGCACGTCACGGAGCAGGGGGTGACATAGCCGAGCGTCTGCGTCTCGTTCGTCCAGACTACCTCCTGCGGAAAGTAGAGCGTCTGCATCTGCCGCCCCACGCCGCGTCCGGGCAGGCGCACGAACTCGTTGGAGATGACGGGCTTGTGCCCCGCCTTGCCATAGGAGCCGGTGGTGAGCGCGACGGTGTTGAGGGAGTTGGTGATCTCGCCGACGTCGAGGACGTGGTTGCTGTTCGTGTCGACCGCCATGCCGCGCATCCAGATGTGGGCGTCCGCGAACACGTCCTCGCTGCGCGCCGCCGTGAGGTCGAGCGGGTCGCTCGCCGCGCCGCCGTCCGGGAGGAAGAACCGCGCCGCACGCCCCAGCCGCGCGTCGTCGGGCAGACGGTACGTGGCGGAGGTCGTGCCGGAGGCGATCGTGTTCAGCTTCTCGCTCTCCTTCCACTGCGTGATGTCCGCGCCCTTGTCGGAATCGTCCCACGCCACCCACAGCTCCTACTCGGCGTCCACGTCCGTGAACGCGAGCGTCGCCTCGCCGGGACTGTACACCGTCCCCCTGAAGCTGCTCACGGACACCGTCGCCGCCGGGAGCGTCGTGCTCGCCGCAACCGCCGCCAACCCAAAGATAAATGACATTTTCTTCATTCCCTGCATCCTTCTACAGATCGCCACAAAACGGTATGATACCACATTCCGGCCCGCCCTTGAAGCGAAAAGCCTCCGCAATGCGTCGCAAATGCGCGCGCGGCGAATCCGTCGCGGCGGATTAACCACCACGAAATACATCCGCCTTCGCCATGGCTACGGCGGACAGGCGAACAGCGAGATGCTGCATCAATCGAGCTGCATCAATAAGCCTTGACCCCCTTGAGGTCGGGTGCAGCCGAGTCGATCACGGCTTTGATGAACGCGCCTGCGGCGGATGGCACTGTGACCGTCGCGGTTTGGCCGTCGCCGGAGAAAGTCGCCTCCGGAACAGCCTTCTCGACGAGGTTCGTCACGGTGTCGCCAGCCGCGACATAAATGACGCCGTTGGCCTGCGAAAGGTCAATGCCGGAGCCGCCCGCCGTGGCCGCGACACGCACCTGCGCGCCACCCTCCACGACCTCTATGCCGACGATCCGCAGCCCCACCGGCGTCGCGGTCGGCGCGACATTCAGCAGGAACGCCGCCGCGTACTCGCCGGCGGTGTCTGGACCGTATGCCGCCGCCCAGACGTCGTACTTGGCTTTCATCTGATCGTCAGCCCCTTCCAGGTACGCCGGATACGTCGCCACGCGCAGCGTGTTCGTGACGTCGCCGACCTGCGTCGCGAGATTGAACTCCGCCGGCCCGATCTGCCGGTAGATCCGCTTCGTCACCGTGTCGTAGAGTCCCGCGTAGGCCACGCCCTCCGCATTGGTCGCCACCACCGGCACGAAGTCCCTGAGCAACTCGTCGCCGTCCCAGAGCGTCGCGCGATGCACGAGGCCCTGGGAAGGATGGGTGTAGCTGTCGTCCTGATGGCAGGCCATGAGCGCCAGCGTGTTGGTCACGACGTTCTCTCCCGTGAGATAGACCGTGTCCTTGTGAAGTTCCACGGGCACGCCGCCATCGGCGCTCACGGTCACGGACTGGTAGCCGTCACAAAGGTCGGACTGGATACGATAGCGGACATCTTCCCGCGGGATGACATTGTTGATTGCCGTCTTCTCCGGCATGCTGCCGTAGGCATAGCGGAACAGGCTCTCGTAGTTGTAGGCCGGGAAGTAGCGGTTGTCGCCTCGGCGCGTCCCGAGAATGCAATGCTCGCCGGCGTAATCGCGGACGCCGATGTCCACCTCGCTCTTGAGCCCGCCCTTGCCCCAGACGTGCGTGTCGAACCACTGGTTGCCGTCCGTCGAGATCCACTCCACGAAGTCGAGCGGCTTGTCGAGCACGGGTCCGGCGACGAAGTTGTCGTTGCCGGAGGAGTAGTAGATCTTGCCCTCCACCTTGTCGTAGAGTCCGGCGCGGCCGCCCTTGATGCAGGGCAGGTAGTGTCGGATGAGGTCGAATTCGCCGGCCTGGGCGTTCTTCTTCCAGATCTTCAGCTCGTAGAGCCTGCCCTCGCTGAACCATGTCGCTTTATTGCTTAAGTGGCAAGCGAAGACATAGAGGCTGAGGTTCAGGTTGACGACGCCGTTCGACTTGAACGTCTCCAGGTCCGTGGCGCTGAAGGTGTTCTTCCCGTTCTGGACGAGCTGGAGCGAATCGACGTCGGACATGTCCGTGACGATCTCGTAGCGCCGTCCGCCGACGAACGGGAACGAGCCATCGGGGTTCTTGCGCTGCTTGACGCCGTAGCCGAAGTACGGCTTGCCGCCTCCGCCGTACAGGTGGCACATGAGGAAGCGATTGCGCTTGTCCGAGACGGTGTTGTCGATCGCGGCGTCGAGGAGCGACCAGTCTTTGCCGCTGATGTCCCCGCTTGCCCACGCGAAGTCGATGCGGGCCTTGAGCCCCGTTTCGGCGTTGACGCCCGTGTCGATGTACTGCGAGCCCGTCGCCTCGATGTAGTCGAGAAAGGCGTCCGGCTCTTCGGTGGAGGTATGGGCGTGGACGCAGACGCCGTTGCACAGAAGAAGCGCCACGAAGGCCATGCGCCGTGCATCGCCGCAGGCCCCGGACAATAACGCACATCTGATTGAACCGCAACGTCTGCTTTTTGTCGCCATGCCATTTTCCTATGTGACGCATATTATAGCACAAACCGTGCGGACGACCTTCGATCAGAGGATATGCGACGCTTAGGTTTAACACAGGGAGTAGTACGCACTACAGGCAATTGTTCCAGTGATAGCCTGACATCTCACCTGTATCCCGGTCGAGTACAAGGATGACTCGCCAGCTGCCGCCACAGGCCCCGCCGTCAAACGCATGGCTTTGAGTCAACGAGATGAACCGCTTGGGCAGCGGCCGTTCGCCGAAAACAAGCCGCTGCTGCGTTTCGGCGTCTTTCGACATCTGTTCTTCCACATGCTGCAAGCTTCCCGCCTCCGGGATATGGTAGTCCAGCATCACGAACGAATTCGTCGCCAGCGGATATGAGTGTTCGACGGCATAACGAACGAGATCCGCCTCGTCGCAGCGACAGGTCAACCGCTCTTCAACCTGGCCGAACTTCGCCTCGCTTCGATAATGGATGTCTTTTACGTCAGGCGGAAGCCATCTGGCAAATGCACGTGGACGAAAACCGCCATCCATTTCGCCCTTGGTCGCATACCGACAGTCGATGACGCGGAATTGCCAGGACATCCACATGGCGGAAATGGATGCCATCGCGAACAATGCAAATCCAGCCGCCATGAGAATGCTGCAGCAGGAATAAGCACCCAAGAGGATCCCGCGCAGCAACCTGTTTCCGGGCATCTTCACCCGCCAACCCGGCCAGAACACGATCATGCCGCATATCACAAGAAGCAGAAGCAGCACAGCACCGGCCAGCATAAGCGATTCCCTGATCAGGGAAAAGAGGACGAGGCCCATCATCCATGTAAAACCGATCAAACGGCAGCCAGTCAAGAAATCAAGAATCGCAAACAGTGGAATCATGCGGAACGCCCATGTCATGATGCCGACATTGCGGCGCCTACACCACGCCGGCGCCGGAATGCACACAACTATAAGCAATAATAGTATGGTGACTATCATTTCGATTAGACCTTTCGTGACATGCGCATATTATAGCAAAATCCAATTTGCTTGCCGCGCACCAACCATCCGCAGCAAACCCCTTGAAAAATCAGCGTTTCGCGGGGCCTGTCCCCGCAGGTCTCACGGAACCTCGATTCTTGACAAGAGCCACGTGCCGTCTGTCATTTCAAGGTGCGCAACGAACTTCTCGTCCTTCGGTTCGTGCCTTGGCCACGTCGCCTCGGTCCCCGAGTAGTCGATCCAGCCCTCGACCCTGGCTTCTGAACCATCGACGCTGATTTCGAGTTCTCGGAACTCCACGGCGACCTTCCTCGCCCCGGATCGGAAAACCAGCAGACCGCCAGCGATGTCGTCTTGGGAATAGGATGCCTTGAGGCCGTGCCGAGGGGCGACGACCGTGCACCCGTCCTTGAAGTGACGCGCAAGCGCCTGCGCCTTTCCTGCGCATTCCATCACGGGCTCTCCCGGCTCCTTCGCCGCGCGCCTCTCGACGTCGACGAACACACGCCTAATCTGAGCCCGCTCGCTGTGTGTAAAAAGCCACAGCGACACCGCAACCGCAATGAGGACGGCGTAGACTATCGCGCGGCGCACAGTCATGAGCGCCTCTCCCTACAGGCCGACTTTGGCCTTTGCCGCGCCGGTGACACCGCCTGCGGCATCTGCGCCGCTGTGCGAGATGGCGTTGAGTCCGGGAACCTCGGTCGGCCCGATCCAACCCGCCTTGACGCCGATGAAACCATAGAGCCACAGCGCGGCAAGCACGACAAGCAGCAGGCCAATTGCAGAAGGAATAACGCGTTTCAGGATTATATTCGCCATTTCAGCACTCCTTTCGTTGGCAATATTCTACCAAATTTCTCGCATCTCCGCCGCGGCGAATCCCCACTGTTCCGTGTATTCAGTGTATTCCGTGGTTAAAATCAGCCTTTCGCGGGGCCTGTCCCCAAAGATTCAACGACCGTATTACTTACGTAATCCTTCTAGTTTGCACACGCAAGTCTTCGTAAATTCCAGAACCCCGCATCCTACTTGGCGACGGGCTTTGTTTCCGCGGCGATTTTCTTCAGGTCGCCTGCCGTGAGTTCGATCTGCCTGAACTTTGGTTTGCTGTAGTATATCGTCACAGCTGGGAACTTCTCCCCAAAATCGGCGTTGCTGCATTTCATGACGCCATTCTTGTCAAAGGAGAACAACTGGTATACCCAGTGATTGTGCTCGCTCTTTTCAAAATGCTCGAAGAATTTCGAATGCCGGAAATACGTCTTTCCCTTGACCTTGACAAAGTCGGACTTAGAGACACCATAGCCTTCAATGACGGTCTTCTTGCGGCCTTTTGCACCGTCAGAAACCATGAAATGCACATCATATCCTGACGCACACAACCCGTTCCCCATCCAGGGAATGATGAATACTTGGTCTTTGGTTCCGTCATCGTTCAGGTCAATGGCATACCCCTCGCAGTATTCCCACCTGAACTCTCCTCCCACAGTGGCCGTGCAAACATAATTACTCACGGAAACTTTTGGCAGCGCTTCAACATTCGCCGCAGCGGCCTTAAACTCCGGTGCCCACTGATCCATCCATGCATTCGCCACGAATGACAGCATCAGGGCAAATACACTGCCCGCAATTTTAAGTGCGCAAAAATTCTTTTTCATACCGACATTATACCAAATCCCCCTCTTCCCGCATACCCACGCGGCGCGGCAAATCCGCCGCGGGGGTTTAACCACGAAATACACGGAAGACACAAAAAATGTGATGCCGCGAGAGTGGTGCTATTCCCGTCACTTCTTGCAGTATGTGACGCGGCGAGCCGCGGAAGGTTCAGCGACCTTCCGTGTATTCTGTGTATTCCGTGGTCTTGATATTCTGTAAAACGTTTTAAACTGTCCAGCGCGGCAAATCCACCGCGGAGGTTCAACCACGAAATACACGGAACGTCGGATGCTGTATACGCCGCCGGTGACTCCGCCTGGCCTAAGTCACTGGCCGCCAAATATCTGCCCAGGCAGGACGAGTTTTTCCTTCGGCGGGAAAGTGGCTTCGAACGCCTCGAACTCGGCGGTATTCTCGTCCGCAGCGAAGTACGGACGCGGCGGGGCGTATTCGCCTCGAACGCCGGCAAGGTAGCCGTGACGCAGCTCCTTGCAGAGGAAGAACGAGGCGTCGGCCCCTTCTGGCAGTCCATGGTAGCGTACGCCTTTCTTCGAGGCGACGTCAAAACCGCTCTTCCCGTAGAAGTCGATGTTTCCCTCGAAGCAGACCGCGCCAAAGCCAAGTTCCGTCGCCCGGTCGAGCGAGTAGTCCAGGAGCTTCTTTCCGAGCCCCTTGCGCTGAAGCGTTCGGTCGATGCAGATCGGCCCCATCGCGAGAACTGGAAGCACGCCGCCTCCGTCCAGCGCGATCTCTGCCATGACGAACACGTTCTGCCCGATTATCCGTCCGCCCTTCTCCATCACGAAGTCCAGCTCGCGGACGAATTCCGGCGCATCGCGCAAGCGGTGCAGGACAAAATGCTCGAGGCAGCCCGGACGATAGACGTTCCAGAACGATTCGCGAACGAGGTTCTCAACCGCAGCATAGTCCGCCGGCGTCTCTCCACGAATAACGATGTCAGACATAATTCATCATTTCAACCCTCGGCGCACCCTTCGGGCACTGTGCAACACTCCGCCGATACGGCCTGCAGCAGCGTCTACGGCGTTCACAAAGCGGACTTGATCTTCGCGGCAAGCTCTGCGTACTCCGAGTCGGAAAGAAACTTCCGCTTGGGATTCATTGCGAAGACTCCGCCCCATTCGAACTCGTCGCCTGCATATTTCGGCACAAGGTGGAAATGCAAGTGGTGCCCCGTGTCGCCGTAGGCGCCATAGTTGACCTTTGTCGGATTGAAAACGGCATGCAGCGCCTTGGCAACGCGGTTGACGTCAGCGAAAAACGCATTGCGCTCCTCGTCGGACAGCGCGGTGATCTCGCTCACGTGCAGTTTGGAGGCGACTATAACGCGTCCGCGGTGGCTCTGCTCCTTGAAGAGGTAGAGCTTCGTTGCGTCGAGCTCGCATATCTTGATTCCGAACACGGCGAGATACTCCCCCTCGGCGCAATAGCCGCAGGTCTTCATCTCCTCGGCATACGGCAGACAACGATCATCGATTTTCATGGTTTATATTATATCATATTCCCCGCCACGGAAACCCAGGAGATCGGCCGGGTAAGAGCCTTTCGATTGCAATCTGAGCTATCATAAGCCTTGTCGTGGTTTTGAAACTCGTGGAGCTGCTGTACATCGTTGGACCTCTTGAAGTGGATTGCGGAATGGGGATGCGGCATTCCGGACAATCCGAGGTCCGGAACGTCACGCGGGATTATTAACCCGCCAATTTTATCATTCCTGGGGTCGGCTAAAATGCCCTTAGCGGGGCTTTGGGCGCTGGCGCAAACTGCAACCCGCTTCAACCGCTTAATGCTCTTGCGCCGCCGAGAGCAACTGGCAGAGGAACCCCGTTGCCCGTTCCTGTATGCCAGGCGCACCAGATTCCCTCGGACCGGCGATGTTAAGGACCAACGGCCTCTCGATAGGCTGAAACGACTGGAGCCAACTCATCGTCTCGGCCATCGCATTCGCTGCGCCGAGGCAAGCCACATGGTGCGGCCTGGAAAGTCGCTCCGCAGTCCGCAACGTCAGCATGGTTCCGCCCGACAGCGGCAGACTTGGCGCGATTATGAGGGTCGCGTCCGAATCCCTCACATTTGCCTTCGTCCTCACCGCATAGTTGCTTGACGTATGCTCCTGCATCCCGGCATACCGAGGCGGAACCACGCCATCCTCGGCGAGGCGCCCCTTCGGAACCCATCCGCCATAAGGCAGCCCAAGCGCAATCGCGGCCTCAAGTCCCGCGCGATCCACGCCCGTCTGCCCTCCGCTCACTATCTTGAACTTCATAGCTGTCGTAACCCGCCGCTACTCCACCACTCAAACTCCACCAATGGGGGCCGACCCTTTTGACGTGTTGCAGCTCAGGGCAGGACGTCCTCAAGCAGGTGGAAGGACGACGAAGAGCGCATCGGCTTCACCGACGGGCCGAACTTCTTCATGTGCGGCGTGGCGGCGTGCGCCTTGAGCTCCTTGATCGAAAGCCACTTCTCGAGCATCCAGAAAGTGCGGTCGCCGAAGCGCTGGGGCGCGTCCCAGTCAGTCTCGGCGTCGCCAAGCAGGCGGTACTCGCAGCAGCCCGGCTCGGCGCGGACGGCCGCCAGCACGGACTTGGTCTTCGCCAGATAGTCGGCCTTGCTGGCGTCGGGCTTCAGGTCGAAGCGGCAGAGCACCCAGACCGGCTTCCACTTCTCCCAGTCGAAGGAGGCGACGCGGTCCTCCGCCATGCCGAGCGCGCGCAGGACGCCGCGGGCCATCAGGCGGTTGCCCTCCGCGCGCATGTGCACGCCGTCACCCGTCAGCTTCACGGACGGGTCCTCCGCATGCGCCTTCCACATGTCGGCGTTGAGGTCAGCGACGGGATATCCGCGGCGCTTCGCCTCGGCGCGGAGCCATTCGTTGTAGGGGGCGATCATCACGTTGTGCTTGAACTTTTCCATCCCCGGCTTCTCGAACATGGTCGCGGTCAGCACGACAACCTTGCAGCCTGCAGCGTCGCACCTGTCGAATATCGTGGAGACGTTCTTCTTGTAGTCCTCGAGCGGCACGCCCTTGTTCCAGTCCTGGTGCCAGACGTCGTTGACGCCGCACGAGAACGTCATCACGTTCGGCTTTTTGGAAAGCACGTCCTTGTCGAGCCGCGCCAGCATGTCGTTGGACTTGTGCCCGCTGATGCCGGCCTTCACCGGCTTGACGTAGACACCCTCGAGGGCGAGCGAGCGCAGGACGAGGTTGACGTATCCGTCGGGCTTGCCCTGCCCCTGCTGCGTAATCGAGTCACCCAGGAACGCAAGCGTGTCGCCGTCCTTGACGATAAGCTCCCCAAACGCCGCCGACGCAGCCACCAGGACCGCGGCAAGTGTAGCAATCTTCATCGATGAACCTTTCCCTTTCGAGTTTATGGCTTTCGCCTTACTGCGAGTATTATACCAAAACTTAACCCTACAACTGACAGCTTTTCACCCATCGCGCCGCAATCTTCAGGGGACAATTTGCATCCGCGGCAATTCCGCCGCGCCACTCTTAGCTATCCCCCCCTCTGCGTCTCTGCGTTAATAACCAGACCACGGAATGCACGGAATTCCGTTTAACCGTGTGGAACATGTAGATTGTGTAGAATCGGGGAGTTGATTCTGCGCTTGTCGGTTTTAGCCACAAAGAGCAGGAGAAACAGGAGAAGATTCCGCCACCCGTTCAGGATAAGGATTCTTGTCCCTGCCCTTCTCCAGGACCTGGCTCTAGAACGGTACAGCTAGCATCCTGGAGGGATGGGTGGGCGGCTCGCCAGGCAGCTGCAAGTCTCTTGGCATCATCCAAGTCGCGTCCTTGGAAGACCATGGAGCCGGCTAGAGCATTGGACTCGCGGTCAACATATGTCACTTCTATCTTGCACATGGCTCGATTTCAATTGGCTTGTTAAGCGATTTTGCAGTTCGCTGATATTTTACCACCGCTCGTTCTTCTGTGTCAAATCGCTCCATAACCCACCCGCGCCAAATCCGCCGCGGAATGCCGTCGGGGTGTTGAGATTTTAACGCAGAGTCGCAGAGACGCAAAGTGCGCTGAGGATCATCGGCATGCCTGTCATAGCACCCCACGACACTTATTGCAATATGTGACGTGACGAGCCGAGGGTGGTGCAACGACCTTCCGTGTATTCTGTGTATTCCGTGGTTTTGATATTCAGTAAAACGTTTAAAACTGTCTGGCGCGGCAAATCCGCCGCGGGCTTACCGTCGGATTTATGTAAATGCTGTGATAGCGCCCCGCCCTTCTTCCCCGGCGGCGGCTTCATCCCCGCCTTTAATCCACCGTAGCCTCGGCGAAGGTGGATCGCGCGCTGCTGCTTCTGCATCGCGGCAAGTCTTCTGGTTTTCACAAGTCCCACAGTCTTTCCCCCTTCTGCCGCGTATTATACCAAATCTGCACCCCTGCCAGGGCGTCCGCGTCGCGGACGACCTGCGGTCGGGTGATATTCAGAAGGTGCCGCGGAGCGGAGGATTAGGCGTCCTCGTCGGGAAGATCGTCATCGTAAAAACAATCGTCCTCGTCTGACCCTTCGTCCTCGTCGTACAAATTGAGCTCGTAAAGCCCATTGAAGAGATTGACCGGGGAATGGCAGAACCTCAGGAGCCGAACCACTTCCGTCCACTGATCTGGCCAGCGGTTCTCGCCGCAGATCTCCCGGAGCGTCCTGTTCCCCGACATCACCTTGAGATCCCAATACGTGCCGTCGCAGCACCCCCTCCTGTAGCGATCCTGCCATGCG
>JAFRJH010000002.1 GCA_017432385.1 Kiritimatiellia bacterium | reverse complement strand
GTCCTCAGCGAAAATAAAGTCCATAATATTGCCGTGACGAATCTGAGTCCAGATATATGCCGAAAGATAAGCCGTGCTCGCAGGGATGCGGGCATTTCGCAGACGCGTCTTGCGGAGGAAGTCGGCTGCAAGCAGCCGGCGCTTTCGATGTTCGAACAGGGCGACGGCACGAAGCTGAACGACGAGGTGATAGGCAGACTGTGCGAGAAGTTTCACATAGAGCTTCCCAAGAAGGCGGAAGTCGAGAATACGGTTCCCGTGGTTTCATGCGAACCATTCCGGCAGGCGGCAGTGCATGCTGGCTTCTGTCCGAATCCGGCGTGTCCGTCGCATCACCGCTACGAAGTTGACGGCCGTCTACTTCTCCGCCCGGATCGCGTGGCGCAGGATCCGGCGGGGGGGAGGTTCTGCGCGGTATGCGGCGAAGTTCTCGAGCGCAGGTGTCCGAACTGCGGGGCCGCGCTGCATGACGGAGCAGTCTGCACCTTCTGCGGCAAGCCGTACATTGCCGTGATCTGATTTGCCGAACAAACAAAGCGAAAGGAGCCGAAAGATGACTACAGCAGCAATAATATACACTGTCGCGGGAGTTGTGCTTCTGCTTATCCTGGCCGTTTCATACATAAAGGCCCCGCCGGACATGGCGTACATTGTGTCCGGTCTCAAGAAGCGCGTCGTGATCGGAGGGGCGAACTTCCGCATTCCGTTCCTTGAGCGCCTCGACAAGGTCACCCTCGAGCTGATTCAGGTGGACGTCAAGACTTCGGAGCCTGTTCCGAACGCGGATTTCATCAACGTCAACGTCGACGCGGTCGTCAACATCAAGGTGGGGCGCAGTCCGGAGAAGATCGACCTCGCCGCGATGAACTTCCTGAACGCGGCGCCAGCCTACATAGCGGGCGTCGCAAAGGAGGTTCTCGAGGGAAACATGCGCGAGATCGTCGGGCAGATGCACACCAAGGAGATGGTCCTCGACCGGCAGAAGTTCGCGGACATGGTGAAGACGAACGCCGACCCCGATCTCGCCAGGATGGGCCTCGAGATAATCTCGTTCAACGTCCAGAACTTCTCCGACAACGACAAGGCCATCGAGAACCTCGGCATAGACAACATCGCGCAGATATCGAAGGACGCCGCGATAGCGCGCGCCAACGCCGAACGCGACGTTGCTGTCGCCCGCGCGGTCGCCGAGAAGGAGGCGAACGACGCGTCCGTCGCCGCGCAGACGGAAATCGCGAAGAAGCAGAACGAACTCGAGATCAAGAAGGCCGAGCTCAAGAAGGACGCCGATACGCAGATCGCGATCGCCGAGGCGGCGAAGGGCATCATGTCCGAGGAGCAGCGCAAGATCAAGGAGGTCAAGTTCGGCGACGCGAACATCGCGCGGCAGGAGAAGGAGATCGAGCTCAAGGAAAGGGCCGTGGCCATCAAGGAAAAGGAACTCGACGCGAACGTCCGCAAGGAGGCGGACGCCAAGAAGTACGCGATCGAGCAGGACGCCCAGGCCGCGCTCTTCCAGCAGACGAAGCTCGCCGAGGCCGACCTCTACCGCCGCACGAAGGAGGCGGAGGCCCGCCAGATCGAGGCAGAGCGCGAGGCGGACGCGAAGAAGGCGCTCGCCGAGGCCGAGCGGATCAGGGGCGAGAACGAGGCGGCGGTCATAGCGGCGAAGGGCCAGGCCGAGGCCGAGGCGATCAAGATGAAGGCGCTCGCCGAGGCTGAAGGCCTCGAGAAGAAGGCCGACGCCATGGCGAAGTACGGCGAGGCCGCCAAGATGGACCTCCAGCTGCAGGTGGCGAAGGTCTACTGCGAGCAGCTGCCGGCGATTGCGAAGGGAATCGCCGAGGCCTACACCAAGGTGGGCAACATCACCATGTACGGCGACCAGTCGGGCGCGATTGCGTCCGGGGTGATCGACAAGTCCGTGCAGCTTTCCGACGGACTCTCGAAGGGACTGGGCATAGACCTCAAGAGCCTGCTCGCCGGCGCGTTCGGCGTGAAGGTGCTGGAGAAGGCGTCCGACAGGCAGGACGGCAACCGCGGCTGAAAACCCGCCGGCCGCTGACGCGGGATCGCGTTTTCCGCGTCACGGCCGCTGACTATTTTTGGTATAATGGGGACATGATCAGACAGACCATCGTCCCCGCTGCCGCCGCCATGCTCGCGGCAGCAGTTTCCGCATGCACGTCGCTTTCGTCCGGCCCGGCGACGAGCGAGTCCGCCGACGTCGTGATCTACGGCTCCTCGCCGGCGGCGCTCACCGCGGCGATCGAGGCGCGCCGTCACGGCAAGACAGCCGTGATTGTCTGCCCCGAGACGCGCATAGGCGGGCTCACGACCGGCGGTCTCGGACAGACCGACATCGGCAACAAGTCGGCGTTCGGCGGACTGGCCCTGCAGTTCTACAGGGATGTCGCCGACTACTACAAGGATCCGGCGCACTGGAAGTACGAGAAGCGGTCCGACTATGTTCCGGACGGACAGTGCGCGGGGACGCTCGGGACCGACTCGATGTGGACGTTCGAGCCGCATGCCGCGCTCGAGATTCTCGAGGGATGGGAGAAAAGTCACTCGCTCAGGATATTTCGCGGCGAATACCTCGACCGCGGGGCGGGAGGCGTCGTTGTCAGGGACGGCCGCATCGTCTCCATGAGGACACTGTCCGGGTCCGTCTACTCGGGGAGGATGTTCGTCGACGCGACATACGAAGGAGACCTCCTCGCCGCGGCGGGCGTCTCGTATGTCGTCGGGCGCGAGGCTAACTCAGTGTACGGCGAGACGATCAGCGGCATCCAGCGCGGAAAGTCCGTCGGCCACCAGTTCAACGCGCGAGTCGACCCGTATGTGGTGAAGGGAGATCCGAAATCGGGGCTCCTTCCGTTCGTGGAGCCCGACGCCGCCGAGCCCGACGGCGCGGGAGACCGGCGTGTCCAGGCGTACTGCTTCCGCATGTGCCTCACCGACGACCCGTCGAACCGCATCCCCTTCGTGAAGCCCGCCGGCTACGACCCGAAGAACTACGAGCTTCTGCTCAGGAACCTCGAGGCGATCGATCCAAAGGTCTTCGTGGAGAACGCGGACAATCCGCGGAAGTACATGCCGTGGATCAACTCCAGGATGCCCAACCGCAAGACGGACACGAACAACCGCACCGGATTCTCGACGGATTTCATCGGACAGAACCACAGATGGCCCGAAGCGTCCTACGCCGAGCGCGAGAAGATGCTGAAGGAGCACCTCGACTACCAGATGGGCCTTATGTGGACACTGGCCAACAATCCGCGCGTCCCCGCCCCGATCCGCGAAACCGTCGCGAAGTGGGGCACGTGCAGGGACGAGTTCAGGGACGGGCTGGGCAACGGCTGGCAGTCGCAGCTCTATGTCCGCGAAGGCCGCCGCATGGTCGGCGACTACGTCGCGACCGAGCATGACGTGCTGCGCGAGCGCACGACCTCCCGTCCGGTCGCGATGGCCGCCTACGGCATGGACTCGCACCATGTGCGCCGCTACGTCGGCGGAGACGGATTCGTCCGCAACGAGGGCAACATCGAGGACTGGCGCGCCGGCGGCAGACCCTACCCGCTCGACTACGGCGTGATCGTCCCGAAGAAGTCCGACTGCCTAAATCTGTTCGTCCCCGTATGCGTGTCCGCATCGCACATGGCTTTCGGGTCGATAAGGATGGAGCCCGTCTTCTTCGCGCTCGGCCAGGTCGCCGGCGCGGCGGCGTCGCTTGCGATCGACGACGGCGTGGCCGTCCAGGACATCGAGTACCCGAAGCTCCGCAAGGCGCTCCTCGGCGAAGGCCAGGTCCTCGGACTGGGGAATCCGGAGAAATAAGACAACGAAAAGGAGTCAGCAATGAAAAAGATAATCATGTTGCTTTGCCTTGCGGCGCTTGCCGCGCAGGCGGAATTTGTTCGGGGCTGGTTGACCACGACGTTACCGACTGGAGAGGAGACGGTCGAGGTCGAGGCGGAGTGGTTTGAGGACTATGGCGGCTGGGTGAACGACACCCAGTTCATGGACCAGATGGGCTCGCCTTATCTCCTTGCGCACGGACTCGGAAAGCCGGTTGCCGACGCGAAGACGAAGTTCATAGCGAAGGGCGGAAAGTACAACGTCTGGGTGCGCACCAAGAACTGGACGGCTCCTTGGCATCCCGACATTGGCGCCGGGACCTTCAACCTCGTCGTCAACGGCGAGAAGCTGCCGAACCTTATCGGTTGCCAGGGGAAGGGCGAATGGCTGTGGGTCAAGGCGGACGACGTGACGCTCAAGGACGGGGAGAACACGCTCGCCCTGCACGACTGCGACGGATTCGACGGACGCGTCGACGCGATTGTGTTTTCAACGTCGGCGCGACCGATGCCGATTGTCGACGAGCTTGAGTCGAGCCGTGCCGCCGGGAAAGTCGGCTTTCGCCGGCAGACCTATGTACCCAATCCCGAGTCTCTGCCCAGATTTGACCTGTGTGTGGTGGGCGGCGGTGTTGCCGGAATCTGCACGGCAGTGTCGGCTGCGCGTCTTGGACTTTCCGTTGCGCTTGTTCATGACCGTCCCGTTCTTGGCGGCAACAACTCTTCCGAGGTCCGCGTCCATCTTGGTGCATACCAGAATCTGCCGCCGTATCCACGGCTTGGAGACGTGCTCGCGGAGTTTGGACCGAAGACGGGCGGCAACGCGCGCGAGGCGTCCGTTTACGAAGACGAAAAGAAACTCGCGATTGTCGAAGCGGAGAAGAACATCAGGCTGTTCCTTAATGAGCATGTGAACGACGTGAAGACAAACGGAACTGGCCGCATCCTTTCCGTTCGTTCTGTCAATACCAAGACAGGTTCTGCGACCTGGATCGAGGCGGCGAATTTCGCCGACTGCACCGGCGACGGGAACCTCGGCTATCTCGCTGGCGCGGACTGGCGCATGGGGCGCGAGGCGAAAAGCGAGACGAACGAGCCGGATGCACCGGAGAAAGCCGACATGATCACGATGGGCGCGTCCGTCCAGTGGAACGCGGGGAAGACGTCCGGCGACGCGTCGTTTCCGACGCGGCCGTGGATGCTGAAGACGATCAACGAAGCAAACTGCTCTCCGCACCTCAAGGGCGACTGGTGGTGGGAGGCGGGGCTTGGCCGCGACCAGATCGCGGAAGGCGAGTATATCCGCGACTACGGACTTCTCGTCGCCTACTCGAACTGGGCGTTCGTCAAGAACGGCTATTCCAAGAAGGACGCATTCGCCGACAAGGAGCTCAAGTGGGTCGCCTACAACGCGGGGCGCCGCGAGTCGCGCCGTCTTCTCGGTGACTTCATCCTCGACCAGAACCACCTCCGTAAAAAGGACTTCCAGCCAGACGGCACGTGCGCGACGACGTGGACTATCGACCTGCATCTCCCGAAGACGGCCGACGAGTCGAAGTTCGAGGGCGAGCCGTACCAGTCCAACTCGCTCAACGAGAAGATATGGCCGTATCCCGTGCCGTACCGCTGCCTCTACTCGCGCAACGTGCCCAACCTCTTCATGGCGGGGCGCGACATATCCGTCACGCACATCGCGCTCGGCACGACGCGCCTCATACGCACGCACGGCATGATGGGCGAGGTCGTCGGCATGGCGGCGTCCGTCTGCAAGAAGCACGACTGCAGTCCGCGCGACGTGTACACCACCCATTTCGGCGAACTCAAGGCGCTGATGACAAAGGGCGTCGGAGACGGGAGGAGGCATCCGCGCCAGGACTACAACGTGCAGCAGTCGCGCGATCCGGACATCAGGAGGAAGTACGAGGAGAGCGTCAAGGGACTGCTCGAGTGACGGAATGAGGCCTCTGCCTGTTCTCTGCGCGCTGACCGCCGCCCTGTCCGCGTCCGCCGCGGGCGGGCCGGTCGTTGTCGAGGCCAGGAGCGGCGAACCGCTCGCCGCCGTGCGAGACAGGGTTCGCGCGCTGCCGGAGGAGGCGAGGCGCCGCGGAGTCGAGGTCGTGCTTGCGCCAGGAGACTATGTTCTCGCCGAAGCCCTCCGGCTCGGGGAGAGGGACGGCGGGGCGTCCGCGGAATACCCGGTGAAGTGGCGCGGAGAAAAAGGGGCGAGGATCGTCGGCGGGGTCCGCGTCGCGGCGTCGCGGTTCCGTCCGGTGGAGGACGCGGAGGTACTTCGCAGACTTCCGGAGTCCGCGCGCGGGAAGGCGCTCGTGGCGGACGTCTCGGCGGAGATCCCCGGTCCGCTCCCGGACTTCGCCGAGTCGTTCTCCGGCGAATATCCGACGCCGCTCGTCTTCGTCAACCACGCCTTCGCCACGCCGGCGCTCGGGCCGAACGAGGGCTTAGCCAGGTTCTTGGCCAGGGTCGACGGAGGGAGACGCGACGATTCGCGCCGGGGGCTGTTCTTCGGCGGCGCGTTCGTCTTCGGTGACCCGCGCCCCAGCCGCTGGAACTTCGAGTCCGGCGTATGGCTCAACGGCTACTGGACGCATGACTGGGACAACGCCAGCGTCCGCGCGGAGCGCTGGGGGGCGGAGGGCGGCACGAACGGCGTGATGCGTCTCGCCGGCGGCGTGCCGTACGGCGTGAAGAGCGGGACGTGGGGACTGAAGGAGCGCCGGTTCTACGCGTTCAACATGATCGAGGAGCTGGACGCGCCGGGGGAATGGTGGCTGGACCGCGCGCGGAAGCTCCTCTACCTGATTCCGCCGGACGGCGGGCTGCGCGACGACGACGAGATATTCGTCGCGACGGCGAGGAGGCCGCTCGTGAGCTGCGACGGCGCGCTCGCCCACTTCGCGTTCGAAGGCGTGGCGTTCGAGTATTCCGCCGGCGACGGACTGAGGCTCTCGGGCAACGACGTCCATCTGCGCGGCTGCAGGGTGTCGTGCTGCGGAGGCACCGGCGTCGTCATGAAGGGGGACGCGAACTCCGTATCGGGCTGCGAAATCCTCCAGACGGGCCAGTGCGGCGTCAGGGCGGAAGGCGGCGACAGGAGGCGGCTTGTCCGCGCCGGCACCTCGGTGGACGGAAACGACATCCACGACTTCGGCGTAGTTAGGCGCACGTACGCGCCGGGGATATCGGTAGACGGCTGCGGGATCGACGTGCGCTGCAACCGCATACACGATGCGCCGCACTCCGCGGTGATCTACGGCGGCAACGAGCACCTCTTCGAGTCGAACGACGTCTACGGCGTACTCCGCGAGACGGGCGACGCGGGCGCGTTCTACACGGGACGCGACTGGACGACGCAGGGAAACGTCCTCCGGTTCAACTGCGTGCACGACCTCGGGCCTGGGACGTCCGACGGGTCGGGCCCGGGAGACGACGCGGTCTCCGGCGAAAACACGATGGGGTTCTACTTCGACGACTGCGACTGCGGCGACGAGGTTTTCGGGAACACGTTCCGGGACGTCGCGCGCGGCATAATGATCGGAGGCGGACGCGACCATCCCGTCGTGAGCAACACGTTCGTCCGCTGCAACATCGGGCTTTCGATAGACTGCCGCGGAATGACGTGGAGGCAGTGGAACACCCCGGGCGACGGATGGAACCTGGAGGAGAAGGCGTCGAGGCTCGGGTACACGAACGGCGTGTGGGCGGCGAGATATCCGCGGCTCGCCCGCATCATGGACGACCACCCGCGGGAGCCGCTCTACAATCCCGTCGCGGGCAACGTATTCGTGGACTGCCGGGAGGCCCTGCGCCTCGGCAAGGAGGCGCCGATGGAGCGGATGGCGCCGATCGCCGGCAACACGGTCGTGCGCACGGCGGCGCCCGGCGCGCCGGCGGCGAAGATAGACCCGCGCGTCGCCGCCGGATTCACGGTCGTCGACGAGCAGAAGGGGCGTTGAGCGGATGAAGGGCAGACTTCCTTTCGAGATACTGTACGAGGACGCCGACGTGATTGTCATAGACAAGCCAGCCGGCCTTCTCGCGACGCACACCCACCTGCACGGACGCGCCGCGCGCGAATCGCAGGCGACGGCCGAGAACTTCCTGAACGACTACGTCCGCAAGGGGCAGTCCAAGTCGAGGAAGCGCGTGTGGCTAGTCCACCGCCTCGACCGCGAGACGAGCGGAGTCATGATGTTCGCGAAGTCGGAGGAGATGGCGGACGCGTTCCGCTCGAACTGGTCCGCGCTCACCGAGAAGACGTACCTCGCGCGCGTCGAGGGGTCGCCGACCGGAGACGCAGGCGTCTTCGAGAGCTGGCTCAGGGAGGATGCGGACGGATACCGCGTGCGCAGCGTCCGGCCGAAGACGCCCGGCGCGAAGCCCGCGCGCACCGAGTGGCGCCGGCTTTCCTCCTCCGGCGGCGCGACGCTCGTGGAGGTGAAGCTCAGGACGGGGCGCAAGAACCAGATCCGCGTCCATTTCTCCGAAGCGGGGCATCCCGTCGCCGGCGACGTAAAGTACGGGGCGAGGCGGGCGGAAAGGCTGTATCTCCATTCACGCGAGCTGCGGTTCATGAATCCGCGGACGGGCGAATGGCGAACGGTCGCGGCGGACCCGCCGGAGCCAAAGTTTGGTATAATACCCGAAGCAGACGGGAAGAGGTACGGAATGAAGACGCATGCAATCCTCCTTGCGGCAGCGGCCGCGCTTGCGGCCCTGGCGACTGGATGCCGCACGGTGCCGGTCACCGGGCGCAGCCAGCTGATGCTCTCGTCCGACGCGAGCGAGCGCGAGATGGGCGCTACGGCGTACAGCGAATACAAGTCGCAGACGAAGCCCTCGAGGGACTCGTCGCAGCAGGCGCTCCTCGCCAGGGTCGGCGCCGCAGTAAGCGAGGCCGCCGGCGACACGGGCTTCGCATGGGAGTTCACGGTCCTCCAGAGCGACGAGGTGAACGCGTTCTGCCTTCCCGGCGGAAAGGTCGCCGTCTACACGGGCATCATGCCGAAGTTCTCCAGCGAGGCCGAGCTCGCGTGCGTCGTCGCGCACGAGGTGGGGCACGCCATTGCTCGGCACGGCGGCGAGAGAATGAGCTGGACGAGGCTTCAGGCGGTGGGGACGCTCGGACTCTCGCTCGCCGGCTGCGGCGACATGGTGCAGCAGATATACGGCATAGGCACCCAGTACGGCATACTGCTCCCCTACAGCAGAAGCCACGAAAGCGAGGCGGATCTCATAGGCCTCTACCTCATGGCGAAGGCCGGCTACGACCCCCGCGCGGCGGTCACCTTCTGGAAGAAGTTCGGAAGCGGCGCCTCCTCGAAGCTCGGCGAGCTCGCATCGACGCATCCGTGCGACGCGACGCGCGTCAAGAACCTGTCGGACCACATGCCCGAGGCGCTGGAGATATACGGCAGGTGCGAAAAGAAGCGCGGACTCGGCGTGGCGATGTCCGGGGGACGTCCGTCTTCGTGAGGAGCAGTGCGGAAATGAATCGTAGGACATCCCCCTGCTGTCTCACCATCGCCGGAAGCGACTCCGGCGGAAACGCCGGCGTGCAGGCCGACCTGCGGGCCTTCCACGCCTACGGTCTCCACGGCTGCACGGTGCTGGCGGCGCTGACTGCGCAGAATCCGTTCGGCGTCGCCGCGATACACGCCGTGCCTCCGGACTTCGTGGCGGCGCAGCTCGACGCCGTGCTGGGGACCTACGACATACGCGCGCTCAAGACCGGCATGCTGTCCGATCCCGCGGCGATCGAAG
>JAFRJH010000205.1 GCA_017432385.1 Kiritimatiellia bacterium | reverse complement strand
GGCGATGGAACGCCGTCCCTACCCGGAATGGCGCAAGCGTAGATGCGCCTGCGGCGAAGCCGTCAGGTGGCCCGACGTCGAGGTGGAGTAGAGGCGGTTAGAGGCGTCCTTAGGTGACTTGTAAAGGCGGCCGAAGGGCGGCGAGGATGCGGGAAATAGTGTATAATACCGGCAACACCATGTTAAGGAGGGCTGTTTGCATGAGAGGCCGTTCAATGTTGGCTGCCGCGGCGCTTGCCGCGCTTTTCGCGCCGGACGCGTCTGCGTCCGTGAAGACGTACCTTTGGCCTGACGGGATGATGCCAGACGCGCAGCCGGGGCAGATCGCCGCGCCGACCGAGGTGTCGGAGAAGGAGGGCTTCAGGCCGGACGAGTGGCGGCGTCCGTACCTCGAGTGGTACGACATGCCGGAGGGCGCCCCGAAGACGGATGTCTGCATGATAGTCATTTCTGGCGGCGGCTATGGATGCTGCTGCGACGGACAGGCGTTCCGCCCGCTTGTAAAGAAGCTGCAGGACGCCGGAATCCAGTGCGTCAACCTTACCTACCGTACGCCGCGTCCGAAGGGCCTGCCGATATACCAGACCGCGTGGGAGGACGGGCAGCGCGCCGTCCGCCTCGTGAGGAGCGAGGCGGCGAAGCGCGGCTTCGCCCCCGAGAAGATCGGCGTCATGGGCTGCTCGGCTGGCTCCCACCTCTCCCTGCTGCTTGCCCTGAGCTCGCAGACCCCGGCCTACGCTCCGGTCGACGCGCTCGACAAGGTCCCCTGCCACGTAAACCTGGCCGTGCCCATGTGCCCCGCCTACGTGCTCACCGACGGGCTTACTGGGACCAACACGACCGGCGGCGACGGTCCCGACGTGAAGATCGACCCCGTTTTCAGGTTTGATTCGAAGACCTGCCCCGTCTGCTTCTTCCATGGCGGCAAGGACCCGTATTCCCCGATCGGCTCGACGCAGATGTACCGCCAGCTCAGGCGGATGAACATTCCGTCCGAGCTGCACCTTGACGCGGACCGCGGTCACGGCGTCGTCAAGCCCGAGGCCTTTGAGAGGGCTCTCGAGTTCATGCGTCAGATCGGCGTCCTTGGCGAGCTGAGGAAGCCCGTCCTGCACGAGCACAGGTTCATGCCCGGCGACACGGTCCGCACCGAGAAGGAGCCGCTCTGGCCGGAGGGCAGGACGCCCGACGTGTCCGCGAACCAGAAGTACGCCCCGTACCTCGTCTGGTTCATTCCGGAGAGGCCGAAGACGAAGGCCGTGCAGGTCATAGTCCCCGGCGGCGCCTACAACTTCTGCAATTTCAACGGCGAGGGAACGCCCGTCGCGCACTACCTCAACTCGAAGGGGATGACCGCGGTCGTCGTCATGTACCGCTGTCCGCGGCCTGTCGGGAAGCCCAAGCACGCGAGCGCCTGGCAGGACGCGCAGCGCGCGGTCAGGATGGTCCGCGCCGAGGCGCCCCGGCGCGGACTCGACCCGGACCGCATCGGCCTGATGGGCTTCTCGGCCGGCGGGCACCTCACGCTCATGACGGCGACCAACGCGGAGATGCCGGCGTACGAGCCCGTGGACGAGATCGACCGCCAGTCCTGCGGCGTCCAGTGGGCGTGTCCGATCTACCCCGCATATGTCCTCACCGACGGCATGGACGGAGAGAACGCGACCGGCGGCAACGCGGACGACGCGACGCTCGTCCCCGAGCTGTCCTTCGACGGGCTGACGCCGCCGATGTGCTTCGTCCACGGCGATGCAGACCGCTACGCCGCCATGAACTCCGTCAAGGCGTGGGAGCGCCTGCGGCGGATGGGCATCCAGGGCGACCTCCACACGCTCGCCACGCGCGGGCACTGCTTCCAGATGTCCGCCTCGCCGGGGACGGGCAGCTACACCTGGCTCGACCGCATCTGGGAGTTTCTGACGGCCAAGGGCCTCAACAGGTAAAGGGCGGCCGGGCGGCCCGGCGCTCTTCGGCGCCACCGGGCCTGATTCCCTGAAAACGGCTTTTCCGCGGCGAAACCGCCGCGGAATTTGCTATAATAACCGAATATGAACTTCGAGAATACGATAGGACTTGAGACGCACGTCCAGCTCAAGACGCGCACGAAGATGTTCTGCAGCTGCCTGCTGAAGACCGGATGCGAGCCGAACACGAACGTATGCCCGGTGTGCCTGGGCTATCCGGGCGCGCTCCCCGTCATGAACAAGGAGGCCGTCAAGCTTACCGTCATGAGCGGAATGATGCTCGGCTGCGAGGTGAACCGCCACGCGACCTTCGACCGCAAGAACTACTTCTATCCGGACATGGCCAAGGACTACCAGATATCCGAGAACGGCAATCCGCTGTGCATCGGAGGCGGCGTCGAGATCACGCGCGCGGACGGCACGAAGAAGTTCATCCGCATCAACCACATCCACCTCGAGGAGGACGCGGCGAAGATCAACCACTACGCCACGACCTCGGGCGTCGACTTCAACCGCGGCGGGACGCCGCTCATGGAGATCGTCTCCGAGCCCGACATGGAGTCCGCCGACGACGCGATCCTCTATCTGACGGCGCTCAAGGAGATGCTCGTCTACGCGGGCGTCTCGGACTGCAACCTCGAGGAGGGCAACATGCGCTCGGACGTCAACATCTCGATCCGCCCCGTGGGCGAGGCGAAGCTCGGCACGAAGGTCGAGATCAAGAACATGAACTCGTTCAGCGGCATACACGCCGCGCTGGAGTACGAGGCGAGGCGCCAGCGCGAGTGCATGGCGCATTCGGTCCCGATCGTCCAGGAGACGCGCCGCTGGGACCCCGAGGCGATGGAGACGGCGTCCATGCGATCCAAGGAGAACGCCCACGACTACCGCTACTTCCCGGAGCCGGACCTCGTGCCCGTCGAGCTCGACGAGGCGACGGTCGAGGCGTGGCGCAGGCTCCTCCCCGAGAAGCCGGAGGCGCGCCGCGCGAGGATGACCGAGGAGTACGGCATCGCGGAGTACGACGCGGAGGTCCTGTCGCAGCACAAGGAGAACGCGGACTACTTCGAGGCCGCGGCGAAGGGGCTCGACAAGAAGACGGCGAAGCAGCTCTGCAACCTGTACATGTCGGACGTCATGGCGCTCATGAACGCGAGCGGGAAGTCGATCGGCGAGTGTGCGATGACGCCTGCGGCGCTGGCTTCGCTCGTCAAGCTCGCCGCCGCGGGGACGATCAACGGCCCGACGCTGAAGGAGCTCCTCCCCGAGATCTTCGAGAAGGGCGGCGATCCCGAGGCGATCGTGAAGGAGCGCGGCCTCGGCGCAGTCAGCGACACGGGCGCGCTGGAGGCGTTCGTGGACCAGGCGATCGCGGCGAATCCGGGTCCGGTGCAGGACTTCAAGAACGGCAAGAAGGCCGCGGCGGGGTTCTTCGTCGGGCAGGTGATGAAGCTCTCGAAGGGCAAGGCCGACCCGAAGCTCGTCGGCAGGATCGTCGCGCAGAAGCTCTCCGCGCTCGCGCTCGCCGTCCTGCTCTTCGTCGCCGCCGGATGCGCGATGTTCAAGTGCAACCAGACGGACTCCTTCATCGACGAGGAAGGCAACGTGGTCCACGTCGAGTACGGCACGCTGAGCCGTCCGCACAAGTACACGATGGTCTCCCCCTCGAACGGCAAGGAGATCGAGTGCGAGTCCACGATGATGGTCAAGGTCGAGCTTCCGAGCGGCAGGTGGATCGACTGCCACTTCTGCCAGAACAGCTTCTCCTACGGCACGATGTACGCGACGGACGACGGGAAGTGGAAGTACTTCACGACTGGCCTCGAGTGCGCGGTGTACCTCCAGAACGAGGCCAAGGACGACTATCTGCTGGTCTTCAAGGGGACGGCCTTCCAGGACGAGCGCTCCGGCGCGGGTTCCACGCGATGAACCCCCTTGACAACATCCGGGTCGTCCTCGTCGGGACGCTCTACACTGGGAACGTCGGCTCCGCCTGCCGCGCGATGGCCAACATGGGGATACGTCACCTCAGGCTCGCCGCGCCCAACCTCCAGAACTCGTGGGACGAGGGCGAGCGCATGGCGGTGCACGCGACGGACGTGATGAATGCGCGGGAGGAGTTCGCGACGTTCGAGGAGGCCGTCGCCGACTGCGTCGCCGTCGTCGGGACGACCGCGCGCGAAGGGCTCTACCGCCAGCACGTCAAGGCGCCTCGCGACTGCGCGGCCGACATCCTCTCCCTCGCCGGGACTGGCCCAGTGGCCGTCGTCTTCGGCCGCGAGGACAAGGGGCTTCTCAACGAGGAGGTCGCGCAGTGCACGCACCTCGTCCGCATCCCGGTCGACGAGGGCTACACGTCGATCAACCTTTCCCAGGCCGTCCTGGTCACGTGCTACGAGATATTCACGGCGTCCGGGCGCTACGTCCCGCCGCACGAGAAGGCCCCGCCCGCCCCGCAGGCCCAGAAGATGCAGCTCATGAAGAACTGGTCGGCGATGCTTCAGGAGATCGGCTTCATGAAGGCCGAGCAGGCCGACCACTTCATGCAGGGCTTCCACCGCGTCTTCTCCCGCGGCGTCTTCACCAAGGACGACGCCGCCCTGATGCTCGGGGTGGCGCGGCAGGCCGTCTGGGCCTGCAGGAACAAGGTC
>JAFRJH010000204.1 GCA_017432385.1 Kiritimatiellia bacterium | reverse complement strand
GAGGTTCTCGCAGAAGACCTTCGCCTTCGCCGCTATGTCCGCCTTCTCCTCGTCGGAGAACGAGACCTCCTTGCCGGCCTTCGCGGACGCCGCCTTCTGCCTGCGCTCCACCCACTCGGCCTGCGTCTTCGCGACGAAGGCGGCCTTCTGCTCGTCCGTCAGCTTCTTGCACGCCTGCTTGAGCGGGTCGTCGAAGACCGTCTGCGGTACCTTCGAGTGGATCTGGTGCTGAGTGAGGTCGAAGTCGCTGCGGGCCGCGAGTCCCTCGAGCTCCTGGCGCCCGAACGGGAAGTCGTACTCGATGTCGACGCAGGCGCGCGCATAGTGCGCGAGCTCGTCCGGCTTCTGCCAGTACTCGACGAACTTCTCGGTCGGCAGCCCGACCGCGTTGAGGAACTTCTTCCGCTGCTCGACCCAGTACTTGTGCCAGACCTCCCAGCCCCAGTCGTCCTGCACGGGGCCGTCGAGGTCGGGATTGTCGGCGAGCGTCACGACGTGCCCGTACTGGAGCTCTATCGCCTCGTCGGGGCGGATGAAGAACTCGAGCTCCATCTGCTCGAACTCGCGCGAGCGGAACGTGTAGTTCCGCGGCGTAACCTCGTTGCGGAAGCTCTTGCCCATCTGCGCGATGCCGTAGGGCACCGTCATGCGCGGGGTCGCCGTGACGTTCAGGAACTGCGCGAAGATCGCCTGCGCCGTCTCGGGGCGGAGGTACGCGACGTTCGACGGGTCGTCGATGGGTCCGACGACGGTCTTGAACATCAGGTTGAACGGCTTCGGCTCCGTGAGCTCGCCGCCGCAGTAGGGGCAGAAGAAGTCGGACCCCGCGACCTTCGGCTGCGGCTTCTTCTTCTGGTCCGCGTAGATGTCCTTGATCTGGTCCGCGCGCATCAGCTTCTTGCAGTCCCTGCACATCGTCATCGGGTCGGCGAACGTGTCGAGATGGCCCGACGCCTTCCAGATCTTCGGATGCATGATGATCGTCGCGTCGAGGCCCACGACGTCCTCGCGTCCGCGCACCGTGAACTGCCACCACGCCTGCTTGACGTTGTTCTTGAGCTCGCAGCCGAGCGGGCCGTAGTCCCAGAAGCCCGGCATGCCGCCGTAGATCTCGGACGAGTGATAGATGAAGCCGCGGCGCTTGCACAACGCGCTCAGCGCATCCAGCGACGATTTGTTCTCTTCTGCCATTTTGCCTTCTCCAGTCTCTGAAAGTCTATTTTCCGTAGAAGTTGCCGTAGGCGCGTATCTTCGCGTAGCGCGCCTCCACCAGCCTGTCCGCCGGGATGTCCACGAGCCCGTCCAGCGCCTTGAGGACGGCCTTCCTCACGTTCGCGCACGCGGCCCTGCGGTTCTTCTGCGCGCCGCCCGCCGGCTCCGCGACAATCTCGTCGATCGCGCCGAGCTTCAGCAGGTCATCGGCCGTGAGCTTGAGCGCCTCCGCCGCGGCGGGGGCCTCGCGTCCGTCGCGCCAGAGGATGCCGGCGCACCCCTCGGGCGAAATCACCGAGTAGATCGCATTCTCCATCATGAGCACCCTGTCGCCGACGGCTATCGCGAGCGCGCCGCCGGAGCCGCCCTCGCCGGTTATGACGACCACGACCGGCGTCCTGAGCCCGGAGAAGAACTCGAGGGACTTCGCGATCGCCTCCGCCTGCCCGCGCTCCTCGGCCTCCCTGCCGGGGTACGCGCCGGGCGTGTCTACGAAGGTGACCACCGGCAGGCGGAAGCGCTCCGCGAGCTTCGCCAGGCGCATCGCCTTGCGGTAGCCGTCGGGGTTCGCCATGCCGAAGTTGGACTCCATGTTCTCCTCGACGGTGTCGCCCTTGTGGTGCCCGAGCACGAGCACCCTGTGGGGGCCGATCCTCCCGAACCCCGCCACGAGCGCCCGGTCGTCGCCGACGAGCCTGTCGCCGTGGAGCTCCTCGAAGTCGGAGCAGACGTTCGCGATGAAGTCGAATATGTGCGGACGCCTCGCGTCGCGCGCGAGCCTGACCTTGTCCCACGCCGTGAGCCCCGGTCTTCCGCCGGGAGCCTTCGCTGTCTTCTTCGTAGCCATGTTCCCTCCTGTCTCCTCTGTCCGCCGCGCGTCAGAACCCCCAGAACCCGAGCATCTTCGCGATGAACCCCCTCATGTCGCGGCGCTCGACGATCCTGTCGATGAAGCCGTGCTTCTCCAGGTACTCCGAGGTCTGGAAGTCGTCCGGCAGCTTCTGGTGGATGGTGTTCTCGATGACGCGGCGCCCGGCGAACCCGATGAGCGCGCGCGGCTCGGTCAGGTTGATGTCGCCGAGCATCGCGAACGACGCCGACACGCCGCCGGTCGTCGGGTCGGTGCACACCGATATGTACGGCAGCCCCGCCTCCTTGAGCCGCCCGATCGCGGCGGAGGTCTTCGCCATCTGCATGAGCGAGAGGATGCCCTCGTGCATTCGGGCGCCGCCGGAGGCGGAGAATATGACGAGCGGACGCCGCTCGGCGACGGCCTGCTCGCAGGCGCGCGCTATGCGCTCGCCCGTGCCCGTGCCCAGCGAGCCCCCCATGAAGGAGAAGTCCATGACGCCCAGCATCACGGGATGGCCCTCGATCTCGCACGTCCCCATGACGATGGACTCGGTCTCGCCGAGCTTCGCGATGGTCGCCTCGACCTTCGTCCTGTAGTCCCCTGTCGCGTCGTGGAACCTGAGGTGGTCGGAGTACGACACCTCGCGGTACACCTCCGCGAACGTGCCCTCGTCGGCCGTCTGCGCGATGCGCTCGCGCACCGCGAGCCGCCCGTGGTAGTTGCACTTCGGGCAGATCGAGTTGTTCGACTTCCAGACGGACTTCTCGAAATGGCTCTTGCACTTCGGGCAGATCGCCCAGAGCGCCTTCGCCGGAGGTATCTTCGGCTTCTCGGCCTTTGCTTCAAACCACGCCATTGTTTCTGCTCCCTTTCCTTAGAACGGCATGAAGACGATCCCGTAGATCGACGCGGGCTTCCCGCCGTGGGCGCGGAGGCCGTGCCGGACGACGCTGTTGTAGTATGCGGTGTCACCGGGCCTGAGAATCGTCTTCTCGTTGCCGTAGGTGAGCTCCACCTCCCCCGCTATGCAGATGATCAGCTCCTCGCCCTCGTGGCTGGAGACGTCGTCGACGCCGTTGGCCTCGAACTCGATGCGGAACGGGTCCATGTGGCGGTCGGGCTTGCCGAGCGCCAGCGAGTGGCTCGCGTAGCCGAGCACGTTCGTCCCCTCCGACGAGACCTTCTTCGCGTCGAGGTCTGCCGCGCGCGTGATGATGGGATCGGGCTTGAACTGGTCGTCCATGAACGTCCCTAGACGCTGCCCCAGCGCGCGGGAGAGCTTCGTGAGGTAGCCGAGCGCGGGCAGAACCTTGCCCTTTTCGATCAGATTTATGATCTTCTCGTCGATTCCGCTTTTCTGGGCGAGGTCGTAGACGCTCATATCGAGTCTCTCCCGATACATGCGTATGCGCTCGCCGACCTTGTTCTCCGTCGCCATTTTATGGTCCTTGATCACTATAAGACGCCTTCTTTCCTGATTGACTTCATATTATAGCAAAAAAGCGCGGCCGTGGCACAGCGGCGTCGTCGGCGCGCGGGGGAGCCCGGTTCGGCGCCGTCACTGGAGGACCCGGTTGCCGATCGCGCGCCGAAGCGTGAGCGGGTCGGAATAGGCTATGCCCGAGTCGGCGGGGAGCCCGAACGCGAGGCGGGTGACCTTCGCCCCGGTCCCCTTCAGGACCTCGGCGACGTACCCCGCCGTGGCGTCGCCGTCCATGTCCGTCGAGAGCGCGAGCAGAACCTCGGAAAAGCCCTCCTTCGCGACCCTGTCGGCCAGTTCCGCTATGCGAAGCCTCTCCGGCCCCATCCGCCGGGCGGGCGAAAGCTTGCCGCCGAGCGCGTGGTAGCGTCCGCGGAAGGCGCCGGACGCCTCGATCGAGACGATGTCGGCCGG
>JAFRJH010000203.1 GCA_017432385.1 Kiritimatiellia bacterium | reverse complement strand
CAGGCGAAGGCGTCGCCGGCGAGGCCCTGCACTGTGCCGCCGGAGAGGCCGGTGACGCGCCGCGGGGTGCCGGCGGCGGCGGTGACGGGGCCGGCGAACGTGAGGACGTTCGCGCCGGAGCCGGCGGCGTAGGGCAGGTCGCCCCAGGAGGTGGAGAGCGCGAGGGAGGACGGCGAGGAGACGGTCACGATTTCGCTGAAGGCGAGCGAGACGGCGACGGTGGCGCCCTTGCAGACGGGGGCCGGGGTGACGACGGGACGGCTCGCGAGGAGCGAGGGGCCGGCGGGGACGGCCTGGAGGCGGGCGACGACGGACTTGGCGACCCAGTCGTCGTTGCCGCTGCCGGAGGCGTCGAAGCGGACGCCGAGCGTTGAGAGCGAGGCGGGGAGCGAGAGGCGGCCGTCGGCGGCGCGGCAGTTGGCGGCGAAGCGCTGCTGGCAGAGGTTGCCGAGATCGTTGTGTCCGGTGCCCTTCCAGGGCGTGGAGACAGCGCCGCAGTTGTTGCCGGCCGAGGTGACGGGGAAGGAGAGCGTGGCATACTCTGCGAGAGTGTTGCCCTTCCAGAGCTCGAAGCCTGCCAGATAGGAGGAGGCGCGGAGGGTGCCGGGGTCGCCGTCGCCGGCGCCCGAGTCGCAGGCGGAGGTCTGGTCGGCGAGGATCTGGACGTATTGGTAGCCGTCGCTCAGCTCCTTGGCCTGGAAGTCGAGCGTCATGCGGATGCGCGCGCCGCTGGCGGCGAGGTAGTCCTGCGGGACGGCGGAGGAGAAGTAGGAGGAGAGCGGGACGGCGTGGTAGGCCTGGGCGTAGCCGCCGTCCGTCACAGTGATCTCGCCGGAGGAGACCGCGAGGGCGTTCGCGGCGAACGCGGCCGCGGAGACGGACAGGGAGGAGTCGTAGTCGATCGAGCGATCGGCGGCGGCGACGGGGAAGCCGCCTTCGTCCACGACCTCGAAGCGGTAGGCGCACGAGGCGCCGGTGGCGCCGCCGGACTGGAAGTAGGTGAAGCGCGGGTCGTCGATCTGCGCGGCGGTTCGCTCCTCGACGGAGACCTGGAGGGAGGTCTGTCCGGCGGCGAAGGCGAGGCGGCCGGCGGTCTCGCGGAAGTGTAGCCCGGCGAGCGCGGAGCGCGAGACGGCGCGGTAGGCGACCGTTTCGGCGACGGATGTGTCGCCCGAGCGCGTCACGGTGAACGTGGTGGTCTGGCCGCTTGTGGCGCTCGTGACGGTGAACGCGGAGGCGTAGGCCGGGAGGGCCGTGCCTGTCGCGACCGCTGCAAGCAACGCGGCGAAAGCCTTGCGAATCTTGCGGAAGAATGATGGTTCCATGGCGCCTCCTTTGGTGGCTTAAATTGGAGTGATAGTTAGTCTATCACATTTCGGCGAAGTTGCCAAGGAGGAAAGAGGAAATGAAGACGTGCAAGCCCGACGGTCGCGCCTTACCGACGGCTGCCCGTGAGCGAGTCGAGAATCATGCGCTTGAGCATGAGGAGGCCGTCGGTCCTGTCCTGCTCGCCGTCCGGCGGGTAGACCAGGCCCTCGGCGTACTTGCCGGCCACGGAGACCATGATGTAGAGGAGGTTCACGAAGAGCTGCGGCTCGGAGACGCGGATGTCGATCGTGCCGTCTTTGCGGGCCTTGCGGACCACGGTGTGGAACTTCTTCGCGAAGACGGCGACGGCGTCGTTGTAGGGGCGCATCTGCGCGGCGGTGCAGCGCTCGTGCTGGACGTAGGTGTCGAAGTTGCGGTTGAAGCGCAGAACGTCCCTGCGGCTACGGTAGAGCTCAATGATGCTGTCGAGGAAGAACTCCAGTTCCTCGGCGGCGTTCATGGCGGGCCCGTTCAGCCGGGCATACTCCTTCTCCACCTCCACGTAGTACCGCTTCCAGATGTTCGTGCCGATCTCGATCACGAGGTCGGGCTTCGCCTTGAAGTAGCGGTAGAGCGTGGCGATTCCGATCTTGGCCTCGTCGGCGATCTGCTGGAGTGTCACCGCCTCGATGGTGCGCGCGGACATGAGGCGGAACCCAGCCTCCAGCAGCCGTTCGCGCCGCGCGGCCATCCCGATTGCGTCTTTCTTCGCGTCTCTCATACTAATGGGTGTTTTGCTTCGCTGGTTGGAGCACCGGGTCAACATGTCTTCTATTGCAAGTATTCCACGAAAATTCCTTTTTCTGCGTCATTTCATGGCAAGAATGGTAGCATATTATCATCGGCACTGCAAGCGTTATGTCACTTGCGGTATTTTCGTTGTGGCAGTTGAGGCGTTTTCATTATGGCAGTTGGGCTGTTTCTGCTATGGCACTTGAGGATTTCCAAGGTGTAAGAAACCATCCTTCGCCATCCGTCCTCAGGTTTGTACTGCTAATTGGAATTTGCCATTGGCAACACTAGGAGAAGTCCGTCCGGTCATGACCTTACTTCTCAATCGTGTTCGAGTTCTGGTTGTACGCCTTGGCGACGCACTTCCATTCTCCGTCGATCTTCAGGAGAAGAAGGACGTCCGTGAAGTCGATCTTGCCGCCCCATCCCTCTTCGAGGACGCGCACGACGGCAAGAGTTTCTTCAAGTTCCAGCACGTCGATCCGTGTCTTGAAGTTCTCGCCCGCGCCGACGGTATCGACGTTGCGGTAGAACTGCTCGATGCTGCCGCGCTCGAACTTGCCGTTGAGGAAGCCAAACAGGCAGGCGTCCTCCGTGAACAGCTCCTTGGCGTACTGGCTGTTGCCCTCCGCGACGCTGCGCGTGAATTTCGAAGCGGCCTCGACAACCGCGTTGTAGTCTGCGATGTTTGATCTCATTTTCTTTTTCCCTTTTCGCTTTTTGTTGCAGGACAATCCTGCTTCTTGTAAAACGGAGCGCATTATAATATAATATCTGCCCGAAGCACAAGAATGCACTTTTTTGTATCATACTAACAAAAAGGAAACCAAGGTAGGCGAAATGACCAAGAGCGAAGCGAAGAAACTGCACTGCACGGTGGAGGCCGCGATAGCCGTCATCGGCGGGAAGTACAAGGCCATCATCATCTGGTGGCTGAACGAGAAAGGCGTGATGCGCTACAGCGAGATACAGCGCAGGGTGCCGCAGGCGACCGCCAAAATGCTGAGCCAGCAGCTCCGCGAGATGGAGGCGGACGGCATCATCTCCCGCAAGGTCTATCCCGTCGTTCCGCCCAAGACCGAATACGCCCTGACCGGCCTTGGCAAGGCGACCGTCCCGATTGTACACGCGATGGACAAGTGGGGTGCCGATTTCTTCACCAGGCTCGGCGTGCCAATCCCCTGTGACGAGGAATAACTGGAAGGCGTTGCGTCATGAACTGGCTGATATTGATTGT
>JAFRJH010000025.1 GCA_017432385.1 Kiritimatiellia bacterium | reverse complement strand
TCGAGTCCAGCAACTCGTCATATCGCGGCGCGGTCGCCGGTGTGTTCGCCGGGGGACGAGTCTCGGACCGTTTTGCCGTCGCGCTAAGGCGGCCGCAGGCGCGGTTCGACGTTAACGCCGCCGGTCTGATTCTCTGCGTTCCGGGCCTTCTTCTCTCCGCGTTCGCGCCGACCGCCGCCCTCTGCATCGTCGGTACCGCGTTCTTCGGCTTTGCGACCGGCGTCTACGACTCGAACATCTACGCTTCGCTGTTCGAAGTCGTGAAGCCTCGCTACCGTGCGGCGGCGGTTGGCGTGTTCGGGTGCGGAGGCAGCGTGATCGGTGCCTCCGGTCCCGCCGTTCTCGGCTGGATGAACGCGCATTTCTCCATGAGCGCGGGAATCGCCTCGCTTTCTGTGTTTGCACTCGCCGGAGCGGTCGTGATCTGCGTCGCAAGGGTGTTCTTCTTTGAAAGGGACAAGGTGCAGTATGTTTAACCACGGAATACACGGAAGACACGGAATTGCCGCCTTGGCGCTTGTCGCCGGGGCTGCGCTGTCATTCTGTGTCAATGCTGCGGAGCCTGTTCGCGGGGCGTATCCGATTCTGACTACGCCATATCTTGCTGACGGCGCGGTGGACTATGCTTCGCTTGTGGAGGAGGCGCGCTGGGTTGACGCGGCGGGTGTTCAGGGAATCATCTGGCCGCAGTCCGACGATTCCATCGACCTCTTGACTGCCGAAGAGAAGAAGAAGGGGATCGAGGGGCTGCTGAAGGCGTCCGTCGGCTTCCGCGCCCGCCTTTGCATCGGAGTGAACGGACGCGGCACTGCGGAAATGCTGGAAATCGCGTGTCATGCCGAATCTCTCGCTGCAAAGCAGAATCCCCGAACCGTGTTCATCTCCCGCCCCGGCGACGATTGCCGGACGCAAGACGACCTGGAACGGTACTACGAAGCGCTGGCGGAGGTCGCGAAGCGCCCCGTCATCATTCAGACATACAACGGAGACAAGTGTCCGGCGCCGACGGTCGAACTGCTCATGAAGCTCGCGACGCGCCACCCCGCGATCTACGGGTGGATAAAGGAGGAGGTGCGCGATGGATTCGAGGCGAACCGTCGCATGAAGGCCGAGATTGCCGCGAAGCCTCCGCTAAAGACCATATTCAGTGCATGGGGCGGATGGCAGTGGCTCTACCAGTCGCGGCGCATAGGCAGCGAGGGCGTGATAAGCGAGCGCGCCGCCGTGGCGCCGTTGCTCGCGGAGATATGGCGCCTCATGGAGGCGAAGGATGAATCGGGAAAACTCGACGCGGCATACGCGAAGTATCTTCTTGCGATCAACATGATGCAGACTGTGCCTGGCGACCTTCGCGGCTACCAGCTTGTGTTCTTCAGGGAGAAGGGGATATTCAAGACAACGGTTTCGCGCGTGTGCGTGGACAAGGCGAAGGACCCGTACAAGTGGAGGCTCGACGTCCTTGAAGTCGATGACGGCGTAAAGGCGGAGATAATGAGGAGGTGCGGACATGAAGGACATTGACTTCGCGGGGAAGGTCGCGGTAGTCACCGGAGCGGCGAGCGGCATGGGGCTCATGACGTCCCAGGAATTCGCGCGGCTCGGCGCGAAGGTCGTGATGTGCGATGTCAACGCGGATGCGCTTGGCGCGGCGGCAAAGGCCATTGGTGCTGCGGCGTTTCCGTGCGCGGGCGACGTGAGGAAGTTCGCTCACGCCGAAGCCGCCGCGAAGGTCGCGGCGTCGCTTGGAGGCTGCGATATCCTCGTCACATGCGCGGGCGGAAACGAGGCGCGGTGCTGCAAGTCGAATGTCCCGTTCTACGAGCAGCCGGTCGAAGTCATCGACTGGGGGCTTGACGTGAACTTGAAGGGAGCTGTCTATTTTGCCCGTGCGCTGATGCCGCAGATGGTCGCGAAGAAATCAGGCGTCGTCTGCTGTCTCGGTTCCGTCACCGGCTTTGAGGGCGATGGTGTCGGCACGATGTACGGAACGGCTAAGTCCGGGCTTTTCAACTTTGTGAAGGGCCTCGCGATCGCAGGAGGTCCGCACAATGTCCGCGCCCTCTGCGTGACACCCGGCCCTGTGCTCACCCGCGCCGCGATGAGCGGAATGCCAACTGCGCTGGGGCGCGCGGGCGAGACGCACGAGCTGGTGGACGTGATTCTCTTCATGTGCAGCGAGAATGCCTCGTTCATAACCGGCACGAACCATGTTGTAGACGGTGGGCGTCTATGCATGTACCAGCCCTACGTCCCGCCGAAAGGCTGAACGTCAGGACCGGGGCTTCCGGACTTGGGCGCGGTAGGCGCGCATGGAGACGCCGTAGCGGGACTTGAAGAGGTTCTTGAGCGCGTTGGCGTTGCTGAATCCGCACATGTCCTGTATGGAGCCGATCGAAAGACTCGTTTGCTTTAGCCTACGCTCCACCTCTGCGAGCTTGGTGTCGGTTATGAGCCTGCCGACGGTCGTCTTCTGCGTTTCGCGGAACCTGAGGTCGAGGAGCGTGCGCGAGATGCCCAGGTGCGCGGCGACGTCTGCTGGCGAGATGCCCTCCGTCGCGTGCCTGGCGATGAACTCCTTCGCGCGCGTGACGATGTTTTCTGACGGCGGCAGGTGCGGCGTCGACTCGCGCAGCACTACACGCTTGACGTCGAAGAAGAGTCGCTGCGGACTCTTTGGCGTGCGCGAGCGCAGCATCTTGTCGAGAAGCGACGCTGCCATCCTTCCCTCCTCGTGGAAGTCCGGCTCGACGCTCGATATCCCGGGCGATACGCTGTCGCAGACGTACGGGTCGTTGTCGATCCCCAGCACCGACACTTTGCCGGGAACGGAGATGCCCGCCGAATTCGCCGCCGCAATCACCTCCGTGGCGCGGACGTCGTTTGCCGCGAGGATCGCCGCTGGGTAGTCGAGCGACTTCAGGAACTTCGCCAGGAGAGGACGGTCCCTGTGCGCGCTCGCGCCGGGCGTGGAGTAGGCGGCGATTTCGCCGAACCCCGCCGCCTTCACTTCGCGCCGGAATGCCGCCTCGCGCCGTTCGGACCATTCGTGCCCGTCTCTCGTGCCGACGAACGCGAACGACTTGTATCGTCCGAGTCCGGCAAAGGCCTGGACTGCCGACTTGGCGATCTTGTCTGCGTCGTTCCGGAGCACCATGAGGTTGCTCTTGCGCGACGCGAGCGACTTGTCGTCGTATTCCATCACGACGACGGGGCATTTCAGCGCGGCGAGGGTCTTGAACGTCGCCTTGTCGTAGTATCCCGAGTAGATCACGCCGTCTATGGACGAGAGGGCGGCTGTGTCTGCGAAGAACGCGACGATCTCGTCCTGCGTGCGCAGCACGTGCAGGTTCCAACGGTGCACGGCCCCGAGGTAGGCGAATACGCCAGCGAACTTCTGCTGTCCGGCGGGACCAGACAGGATTGTCGCCACGACGATTTCGGGAATCTTCTTTTTCATGCGACTGCATTATACAGCAATCCGCCCCCCGAACGCAACGGCATTTTTCATAAAATGAGAAAAGTCTTGTTTGTAAAGTGACATTACGGCATTGCCCCTGCTTGGGCGGATATGATACAATCCGTGTACGCCGTAGGAGGAATGCAGCATGAACGAACTGCATAGGTCTTCGAAACCGCAGGAGGGGGTGCATGCCCCCAAGTTTTCTAGGCGCGTAATTGCATTGCTTGCCCTAGGCTTGCTCGCGGCCGTGACGACTGCGAATGCCGATGTAGTGACAAACGTCTGGATCAATCCAGCGGGCGGCACCTG
>JAFRJH010000202.1 GCA_017432385.1 Kiritimatiellia bacterium | reverse complement strand
GGGTTGTGCTGGCGCGTGGGTCGTGTCGGCGGGGGACAGGCGCTCGTGTCCGGCGCCGCGGCCGCGGCCCGCGGGCACGACGTCGTCATGACGCCCACGAGCTACTGCTACCTAGACTACGGCCAGGGCCTTGAGGAGGATCCTTTCATGTACATCTGCGGCAGGACGACGCTGGAGAGGTGCTACTCGTTCGACCCCTGCGCCGGGGTTCCGGAGAGCGCCCGCGTCCATGTCCTCGGCGGACAGGGCAACAACTGGACCGAGTACACCTGGAACGAGTACGACCTCCAGTGGAAGGCGTGGCCGCGGATGCTGGCCCTCGCCGAGGTGTTCTGGCTGGGCGAGCGCAGGCCCGGCTTCGCGGACTTCGCGCGCCGTGCCCGCGTTCACCGCCGCGCCCTCGTCGCGCACGGCGTCAACTGCGCTCCGGTAGACTGACTTCCGGGGCGGACGCCCCCTCCTTTTGTAGGGATTGCCATGGTCCCTGGCTTCGTCTATAATTGTGTCGCAAGTCGTGCAGAAGGTGGCAATGCATCCGCACTGCCCACAAGGAAAGGAGCATCATCGTCATGAAATCAGTCGCGTCGTTCGCATGTGCGGCTCTCGTTGCGATGTCGGCTCTCGCCGCGGGCGCCGCGTTCAACGTTACATGGACGGGTACGCCGCTCACCGCAAGCAGTACGTCGATCCGCACCGATGGCACGCTCAAGTACGCCTACGCGCGCGGAAACTACACGGCCAACGGCGTTGAGTTTGTCGGAGTCGGGGACAAAATCATCAATACCGAGAACTGTGTCGTTTGGGAGGCTTCCGGAGGAGCCGGAACTTCCGGTGCTACTGCGCCTGGTGATACAGAAAGCGGAGGCTATAAGGATATGCTTGAGCATCCCTGGTGGGCGTCTGCCAAAGGCCGGAAGATACAACTAAATAATCTTGAGGTTGGGAAAAAGTATCTCGTCCAGATGATTGCGTTCCGCAATGATTACACTACGCAGACCGCAACGGCTCCGGATGGGGTTGCCGTTATTCACTACGGCGGAACCGGCTGGGAATACGGCGGCTCGCTGTCCGCCGAGTTCACAGCCGATGCCGCGACGGAGGAGTTCGTGATCTCGTACAGCGGGCAGGCTTTGATCAACGCCATCCAGGTGCGGGAGCTGGCCGAGAACGCACCAGGGACCAGCGGCGGGGTTATTATCGTCAACTAGACGCCACCTACATTTGTAGGGATTGCGAGGTTGTGAATTTTCGCCTATAATTTCATCGTAAAATGAAAGCGAGGCATGTCATGAAAATCAAAGCAGTACTCTCCGTGTTGGCCGCGGCCCTGACGCTGGTTTCCGTCGGAGATACAATAGGCACCCAGGTGCCGGGATCCGACCACAGTTCGGAGCCGTGCACGCCGAAGGAGCGCACGGACGACTACCACAAGAACCACTACAAGGAAGACATCGAGAAGAGCCAGGGCCAGGATTTCGACATCGTCCTGTTCGGCGACTCGATCACCGACTTCTGGAACAGCAATCCGAACCTGAGCCTCGACGGGAACCCCAACAACACGAAGACGTTCAACATGGGCATCGGCAGCGACCGCGTCCAGAACATCCTGTGGCGTCTCAGAGACCGCGCCCTCGAGGGGTACACCACCAAGTACATGACCCTCATGATCGGCATCAACAACGGCCACCAGAAGTGCATCGACCACAACGAGCACGCCGATCGCGCCGAGGATGTCGCCGAGTCGATCCGGCTCATGCTCTGCGAGATGGCGACGAAGCATCCGGACGCGAAGATCCTCCTGATGCCGATCCTCCCCTACAGCTTCGACAGCAGGTACTTCGAAGCGGCCGAAGTGACGGCCATGAGCGAGGCGGTCAACGACTACATCCTCCAGTTCGTCGACAATAAGCGCGTGTTCTGGGTGGACCTCCGCAGCCAGTACCTCCAGCAGAATTCGATGCCCGACAAGGTCTGCTACCGCGAGGGCGGCCACGGCGGCTACGACGCCGTGGGACTCTGCCTCCATCCGGAATTCTTCACCTATTCGGATTTCTGGAAGCCTGCGCTGACCAACGCGATGCACAAGTATCTCTCGGTTCCCGCCGGCCAGGCGCACGTGGCGGATCCCTCGCTCGGCTACGCCAAGGCCGCTCCGAACGCGGACGGCGCGGGCTCCGCGACGATCACGGTCTTCGGCATCAACCTCGGAACGGACGCGAACGCGAACGCCGTGACGTCCTACGCGATTGACTACGAGCTCGACGGCGGCGCGAAGACACGTGCGCTTTCCAACCAGACGGGCGTTAGGAAGTCGTTCGTGATCCCGAATGTCGCCCTCGGCGACCATACCTGCAAGGTGACCGTCACGACGGCGGACAACAAGGAGCTCGTGACGCTGCTCGACTTCACGATGACCGAGCCGTGGTACGCGAGCCCGCTGCCGACCGACGAAAGCGCCATTCGCACGGACGGCACACTCAAGTATGCGTATGCGCCCTCGGCCTGCACGGTCAATGGCGTTACGTTCGCGGCTGCCGGGAACAACAACGCGAACATCTCGGGCGACATTTCCTGGCCGTACAACCAGACCTCCGGCGCGTCGGCTCCGAGCAGCATCTCTGGCGCTTACTACGACCTCCTGAACCGCTGCTGGTGGGCGAACCAGGGCGACAAGGCGGTGACGCTCAAGAACCTCACGGCTGGACGTAGCTACCTCGTTCAGATATTCGGCTATCGCAACTACAACAGTGACAGCAAGGCCCATGTTTGGATCAAGGAGTCGTATTGGGATCCGAATTTCATCAAGGTCTACGGCGACGGCTGGTCCTGCGGCGGCGCGCTGACGGGGACCTTTACGGCAACTGAGTCCACCAAGACGTTCACGATCACGTCCGACGGAAACTACGGCATCAACGCCATCCAGGTGCGCGACCTCGGCGAGAGCGGCGTGCCGATCGTAGTCCAGCCCAAGGTCGGCTCGGTCACCGTCACGACGAACGAAACGGCGGCGACGGTTTTTCTCTCGGGCATCGTGCTGGGGACGGACGATGCCGGTGAGAGCGCAAATTCCTATTCCGTCTCCTACTCGCTCAACAACGCGGCGTCCGTAGCCGCGCTTACGGGCCAGACCGGTGCGTCCGCGCAGTTCACGATCTCCGGTCTCGCGGACGGCGAATACACGTGCGCGGTGACGATCACGACAGACAAGAACAAGACCTCCGCGGCGAAGTCCGTCTCCTTCCGGATCGGCACGCCGCCGGCGCCGGTTGTCGCGCCGTCGATCGGGTCGGTTTCCGTCTCGACGAACGGCACGACGGCGACGATCTCGCTTTCGGGCATCGAGATGGGAACCGACAACGGAGGCGTTTCGGCGACCTCCTATTCGGTTTTCTACTCGCTGACCAATGCGCCTGACGTGGCCGCGCTCGAGGGCCAAACCGCCTCGACGGCTACGTTCGACATCGCCGATCTCGCCGACGGGGTCTATTCCTGCGCGGTGACGATCATGACCGACGCGAACAAGACGTCCGCGGCGAAGTCCGTCAACTTCAGGATTGGCGAGCCGCCGCCGACGCCGGTCGGCTGGACGTCCGAACCGATGGACGCCGCCGGCGCGAAGTTCAGCACGGAGGGCACGCTGGTCTACGCCTATGCGGCGCAGGGACAGACCGTCAACGGCGTCTCGTTCACGCGGGCTCTGCCTCTTGATTCCTCCCACAAAATCGCCTTCACGCCGGAGGCTACCGGCTTCGACGGCGGCCTGATGAACGAGGGAGTTTCGGATAGTGGCTACGGACTCATCCTCGGCAATGGCTGGACGTGGACGGATTCGTCGACGGACACCAAGGCGGTGACGCTGACGCTGAAGAACCTGACGCCGGGGGAACGGTATCTGGTGCAGATCCTCTCGCACACGCACTGGAGCGGCAGCATGCTGGTCTCCGCCAATGGCTGCGAATCGCAGCATGTCTACGGCTCCGACGAAGCCAGCGGCAAGTACGGGGCTCTTATGACTGGCACCTTCACTGCTTCGGCCGAGACGCAGGATGTAGAGATCCTCTTTTCCGGCTCGAACGGCGACCGGCCGGTCAACGCCGTCCAGGTGCGCGATCTCGGCGAGGGTGGTGGCGGTGGCGAGAATCCGGTCGATCCTGTCGATCCGGCGACGCCCGTCTGCACGCTGACGATTCCCGGAAAGGCGGGACTTGTCCTTGATTCCGTTGCGACAAACGGCGTCGCGGTGGCGGCGGTTGCGGGCAGCTACTCGATCGTTTCGAACACGCAGGTCACGGTGACGTTTGTCGCGGCCTCGGGCTACGAGATCACGGGCGGCAACCCGGTCGTCTTCGCGCTCTCGGGCGACAAGACGTTCGCCGACGGCGACTATCCGACCGTGCAGGCGACGAGCGGTGGCGGCGGCGGTTCCGTCGAGACTGGCTGGACCGGCGGGGCTGCGGATGCGGAAGGGACCGTTTTCCGTACGGACGGGACGCTTCTCTACGCCTACGCCGTCCAGTCGGTGACGGTCAACGGAATTGCCTTCGCCGCGGACGCCGACCTGAATACGACCTACACGGCGGTTTCGCCGGATCTGGCGCAGACGGACGGCAGCTCGGGCAGCGAGAGCGTGACCGGAGACTTCGGCACGATGCTGAAGAACTCGTGGAAGTGGGCCAACACAACAAGCACGCTGACGATCACGCTCAAGGGGCTGACGGCCGGAAAGCGCTATCTCGTTCAGGTCCTCGCGCACAACAAGTGGAGCGATGCGCTGATCAGCGCCGGTGATCTCGAGCCGATGGCCATGCGCGACACCAACAAGTACGGCGCCTCGCTTGTCGGTGTCTTCGATGCGACGGGCACGACGGAGGACATTGCGGTCAAGTATTCCGGCCCCGCCGGATGGCGTGCGCTCAACGCCATCCAGGTGCGGGAGCTGCCGGCGGGCGCTCCCGTGGAGCCCGATGCGCCGGTGATCGGCGGGGAGGGGGTTGATGTGCCGTTTGCGGTGTTGTCCGACAAGGTCGCCATTACGATCAGCAACGCCGCAGCGGGACACACCTACGGCTACAGGAAGTCGACGACGCTTGCCGGCCTCAAGGACGCCGAGGTGGTCTATTTCGACGATCCTGCCGAAGCCGACGGCGTACTGACGCTTGAGATACCGAAAGTGGCGGGCGAGCCGAGCTGCTTCTACCAGGTCGTTGTGGAGTGAGGGGTATGGGAACATGGCTGGTATTGGCCCTGTCCTTGCCGCTTGCGTTCTCGCTAGCGGCGGCTCAGGGAGCCAAGGAGGTCTGGCGCGATCCAAACGTAACGCAGATCAACCGGTTGCCCGCGCGGTCGATCGTCGTGCCGTGCGAGTCTGAGGCAGTGGCGCTCGCCGTCGCGAAAGGGGAGGTGCCGCGCACTGCGTCGAAGTGGCTTCAGTCGCTCAACGGCGAATGGGACTTCCGGTGGAAGCACGACTTCTACGCGAAGGAATGGGAGAAGACGGGAAAGATCGCGGTTCCCGGCTGCTGGCAGCTGCAGGGGAAGTACGACCCGGCCCTCTACACGAACGCGATATATCCCGTCCACGGGTGGAACGAGGGCGATCCATACGTCGAGCCGCCGAAGGAATACACGAGCTACCACTTCCGCAATCCGGTCGGACTCTACAAGCGCTCGTTCACCGTGCCCGCCGACTGGAAAGGACGCCGCGTCGTCATCCACTTCGGCGGCGTGTCTTCCGCGCTGTTCCTCCGCGTCAACGGCAAGGATGTCGGCTACTCCCAGGACAGCCGCCTTCCGGCGGAGTTCGACGTCACGCCGTTCCTGAAGGACGGCGATAACGCGCTCGAGGCCGAGGTCCTCAAGCACTGCGACGGAACGTTCCTCGAGGACCAGGACTTCTGGCGCCTCTCGGGAATCTTCCGCGACGTGTGGCTTGTCGCAGAGGGCAGGGGCGCCCCGCAAGACATCATCGTGGAGGCGCAGCTCTCCGACGACTTCGGAACGGGCACGCTCGCCGTGCGCGACGCGGAGGGGAAGACGCTTCTCGAGAAGAAGTACGACAACCCGAAGCTGTGGAGCTCCGAGTCGCCGAACATGTACTACGAGACGGTGGCGGCGGGAGGGTCAGTCTATCCCGTCGCCTTCGGATTCCGCAAAGTCGAGATCAGGGACTCGGTCATCTACATCAACGGGAAGAGGGCGCTCTTCATGGGCGTCAACCGCCACGAGATGGAGCCGGCGACCGGCTACGCCGTAACGCTCGAGGGGATGAAGCGCGACATCGAGATATTCCATGACCTCAACATCAACGCGGTCAGGACATGTCACTATCCTAACGACCCGACGTGGTACGAGCTCTGCGACCGCGAGGGCATCTACGTCGTCTGCGAGGCGAACGTCGAGGCGCATGGCGCGCGCCTTCACGGCGAGACGGAGGGTGTGCTCCCCAAGAATCCCCTCTATCGCGACGCCATAGTCGAACGAGGCGTGAACATGGTCAAGACTTTCCGCAACCATCCGTCTGTGGTCATCTGGTCGCTCGGCAACGAGAGTGGGGACGGTCCGGCGATGAAGGATGAATACGAGGCGATGAAAGCTGTCGACGCGACGCGTCCCGTCCAGTACGAGGGCGCGCAGGATTCCGACCACAGCGACGTTAAGTGCCCGATGTACGCGAGGCCCTGGCATGTCGAGGGCTACGTCAAGAAGAATCCGAAGAAGCCCTATGTGCTCTGCGAGTATATGCACGCGATGGGCAACTCCTGCGGAGACATCCAGGACTACTGGGACCTCGTGAGGAGGCATCCGTCCATGCAGGGCGGCTTCATCTGGGACTTCGCCGACCAGGCGCTCTGGAAGACCGACGGACGCGGGACGTGGCTCGCCTACGGGGGCGACTTCGGCGAGAGGCCCCACGGAGACAATTTCAACTGCAACGGCATTCTCGCCTCTGACCGCACGTACCATCCTGGGGCATTCGAGGTCAAGCACGCCTATCAGCCTGTCCATGTCGATTCGTGGGACTGGAAGACGAAGACCGCCAAGATATACAACGCCTACCGATTCTCGACTCTCGACAGTCTCGGCGCGCACTGGATTGTCAGAAAAGGCGGCAAATTCGTCAAGAGCGGGCATCTTGACGTCAAGGGCTTCGAGCCCGACACCGCGAAGGAGATCAGACTCCACGGAGTTCCGGACGGAGACGCAATCACGTTCCTGTTCGTGCGCGGTGAAATCGACCCAGACGTGGGCGGACGTGCCGACGTCGCGGCGATGGACCAGTTCGCGAAGCCGTTCGAGCCCGTCGCCGTGCCTGCCGCAGAGGTCGTTGCGGAGCATCCGTTCAGGATGAACTTCTGGCGCGCGCCGATCGACAACGACCGAGGATGGGACATGGCGAAACAGTGCAGGGAGTGGAAGGACGCGACGGAGGCCCAGGAACTCCCGGAAGGGTGCAGTGCTGACTTCAAGGTCTCGAGGTCCGAGAAGTGCTATCTCGTGGAACTCAAGGTCGTCATCGGCGAAAATCATTCACCCGTGCCGCGCATCGGCGTCACATTTACGATTCCGAAGGACATGGCGAAAGTGGAATGGTACGGACTGGGTCCCTGGGAGAACTACTCCGACCGCCGCACTGCCGCGCTTCTCGGTGTCTGGAAGGCGTCCGTAGGGCTCGTCGGCGGCCTCGCGCGGGAGAACGGACGCATCGACTATCCGGAGCGCCGCCTCAACCCCGACAACTACATCGAGCCGGGCGAGCAGGGCTACCGCACGGACTGCCGCTGGATATCCTTCGGCGACGGAAAGGGAAGGTCTGTGAAGATTACCGCGCTCGGCGCGCCAGTCTGCTTCAACGCGTGGCCCTATCCGCAGTCCTCGCTGGAGAAGGTCAAGCACCAATGGTCCATATCCGAGGGGGATTCGATCACCGTCAATGTCGACGCAGTCCAGATGGGCGTCGGCGGAGACAACAGCTGGGGTGCGAAGCCTCACGACGACAACATGATCGGGAGTGGCGAGTACAGCCTCAGCTTCCTCGTCGAGGGGCTGTAGTCATGTGCAGGCTCGCCCCCTACGTTCGTAGGGATTGCGGCAGGATGGCTTTTGCCATATAATGGGGACGCAAACTGAAACTCAGTGGAGTCCTCATGAATACGATCAAGCACAGCCTCTTTCTGTTGGTTGCCTTTGGCGTACTGAACGCCTTCGCCGCCTTCCGCGCGAATACGCCCGCCGCGCGCCTCGACACATGGTGGACGGCGCGCCACGCCGAGAAGGTCGCGGCGCTCTCGGACAGCTCCGTCAAGAAGGACATCGTCTTCATCGGCGACGAGCTGACGCAGGGCTGGGAGACGACGGGCGCTTCTTCGCTCGCCTCGCACTTCGCCGGCGACAAGGCGATGTTCAACCTTGGCTTCAACGGCGACTGCACGGAGAACGTCCTCTGGCGCATCCAGAACGGCGAGCTCGGCAGCCCCAAGGCTATCTTCCTCATGGTCGGCGGCAACAACTCCGCGATCTACACCGAAAAAGAGGAGCCCGAGGGCAAGACCTACCTTGCCGTCCGCGCGATCATCGACTATCTCTTGACGAATTTCGGCACGTCCAAGATCATCGTGCAGGCGGTGCTTCCCCGCGGGCTCGACGAGTCCGATCCGCTGCGTCCGCGCAACGACCGCCTCAACATCGACGTCCGCGCGTACGCTCAGAAGAAGGGCTGCAGCTGGGTCGACATGTCGGACCTCTTCCTCGAGTCCGACCACCACACGCTGAAGACCTCGCTCTTCAACGCCGACCGCGCCACGTTGAACGCGTCCGGCTACGAAGTCTGGGCCCAGGCGGTCTCGCCGTACGTAAACGCCGCGGCGAGCGGCTCCGCGATGCCCGCCGACCTCGTTGCGACGGCGCGCCCCGAGATCGACCGCATTACGACGTTCCCGACGGCGACCAACGCCGACCTGCAGGACGCCTTCTGGCGGAAGTTCGAGGACGACGTGAAGCTCATCGGCGAAAACGGCAGAAGCTGCGACATCGTCCTCCTCGGCGACTCCCTCACGCAGAAGTGGATGGAGGGGAATAGCGCCACGTCCATGAACGGACTAGGCGGCAACGTCCTGAACCTCGGCCGGACCGGAGACTTCGTGGAGAACCTGCTGTGGCGCCTCAAGAGCGGCTGCATCGACGGCTACACGACGAAGTTCTTCAACCTGCTGATCGGCACGAACAACACCATCGGGAAGAACCCGAGCGAGGATCCCGCTGACATCGCCGCGGGCGTGCGGGCGGTGCTCGACCTCGTTCTCGAGAAGCATCCCGAGTCGAAGGTCCTCCTGATGCCGATCATCCCCTACGGCTACACGAACGCGCAGAACAGCGCGAAGGGCGCTGCGCACTACGCCAACAACCAGGCGGCGAACGAGATCATCCGCACCTTCGCCGACGGACAGCGCGTCATCCTCGTCGACGTGCGCAGCCAGTTCATGAACGCCGACGGGACCTACAAGGGCGAGATGTACCTCCAGGGCAACGGCGACTATCCCGACCAGTTCCTCCACCTGACCACCAAGGCCTACGAGGAGATCCTCGCGCCCGCGATTTCGTCCGTCATGGCGACGGCCGGCGCATCGTCCGTCGCGCTTCCGACGATCGGCTCCGCCGCCGCGCAGGTGAGCGGCACGAACGCGACGATTGCGCTTTCCGGCGTGGCGAAGGGCACGGACGCCAGCGGCGCGGCCGCATCGTCCTTCACGGTCTCCTACAAGCTCGACGCAAGCGCCGAGGTGGCGCTTTCCACGACGGAGACCGGCTCGTCGGCTTCGGTTCAGTTCAATGGCCTTGGCGATGGCTGGCACACTTGCGCGGTCTGGGTTTCGTCGGACGGCATCGTAAAATCCGCCGTCAAGCGCGTCAAGTTCCTCGTCGACTCCCAGGCCGACGCCGTCGGCTGGAAGGTCGCGCCGATGGACGCGACGGGTTCGGCGTTCCGCAGCGACGGCACGCAGGTCTTCGCGCGCGGCTACACCGGTCACACCGTCAACGGCGTCTCGTTCTCCGCGGGCTTCCCGGGCTCGGACCAGGCGACGATCTCGCCCTCGTCGTACACCGGCGCGGGCTGGACGGAGAACAACCCGGTGTTCAACGGCGGCTGGGTGTGGGAGAAGAGCGACTCCTCGCTGGACCTTGCCTTCACCCTCCAGGGGCTCACGGCCGGGAAGAAGTACCTGGTCCAGATTCTCGCCGCCAACCACTGGAACAATTCCTCGACCACGATCTCCGCCGGCGACCTCTCTCCGCTGGAGGCAACCAAGCAGAACGACTACAAGTGCGGCGCCGTCATCACGCGCGTGTTCGAGGCGACGGGCGCGCAGGAGACCGTGACCGTCACGTTCGCCACCACCGGCAGCAAATGCCTCGTCAAGGCCATCCAGCTTCGCGAGCTCGGCGAAGGTAGCGGCTCGGGCGGTGAAGGCGGTGGCGGCGAAGGCGGTGGCGGCGAAGGCGGCGGGGCGACGGTCGTCGCTCCGTCGATCGGGACGGCCTCGGCGACCACGAGCGACGACACGGCGACGATTTCGCTTTCCAACATCGAGATGGGGACGGATGACGAGGGCGCTACGGCGTCCTCTTATTCTATTGCCTATTCGCTCAATGGCGCCTCCGCCGTGACGGCGCTTTCGAACCAGAGCGGCGCTTCCGCCTCGTTCCAGATTGCGGGTCTCGCCGACGGCAGCTACACCTGCACTGTTACGATCACGACCGACAAGAACAAGACGGCGACCAAGTCCGTCTCCTTCGCGATTGCGACATCAAGCCAAGGTGGTGGCGGTGGCGGGGAGCCAGGGCCGACGCCGCAAGCCGGATGGACCGCTGGGCCGATGGCTTCGGACGGCAGCACGATCCGCACGGACGGCACGCTCCTCTATGCCTATTCGTTCAGCGGCGGAACGGTTGGGGGCGTGACCTTCACGAAGGCCTCTGATTTCACCAGTGCCGCTATGGTTTCTGCTTCGCCCACCCCCACGGGGAGCGTAAACAGCGACTTCCAGAACGCGGGCGTGTCTGGCGACTTCGGGCACATGCTCGAGGGCGGCTGGTACTGGGGTTACAATGGCGCCGCGTCCGGCGAGCTCTCGTTCTCCCTTACGCTAAAGGGGCTGACAACTGGCAGGACCTATCTCGTCCAGCTTGTTTCTCACAGGACATCCAACAGCACGCTCGTCTCGGTCAACGGCTCGACGCCCGTGCACATCCACGGAACGCACGACGGCGTGAACTACAACTACGGCGGATCCATCGTTGGCGTATTCACGGCCACGGACGCGACGGCGAGCTTCACCGTCACGTATTCCGCAGCGTCGTCTGGAATGAGGCCGCTTAACGCAATCCAAGTTCGCGACCTCGGCGAAGGTGGCGGCGGCGGTGGCGAAGATCCGATCGATCCTGTCGACCCGACGACGCCTGTGTGCATGCTGACGATTCCAGAGAAGACGGGGCTTCAGCTCCAGTCGGTGACGACGAACGGCGTTGCGGTCGCAGCTGTCGGCGGAAGCTACTCGATCGTGTCGAACACGCAGGTCACGGTTACGTTTTCCGCCGCCTCGGGCTACGAGATTGTAAGCGGCAATCCCGTCGTCTTCACGGTCTCTGGCGCGAAGACGTTCGCAGACGCCGACTATCCCGTCGTGCAGACGACGAGCGGCGGCGGGGATGACCCCGTGGTTCCGCCGGTGGGCCTCGGTTGGACGGCGACGCCGATGAGTGCGAGCGGAGACACGATCTGCACAACGGGCGCGCTCGTCTACGCGTACGCCCGCCGTACCGGCACGGTCAACGCCGTTCCGTTCGCCGGACTTGGGGATAAGAATCTGAGCGAGGTCTACAACAACGTCAACTTCTCCTTTGACGTCGACATGTACCGCGACATGAATTCGGATTCAGCTGATCCGTATCAGAACCTGATCGGACACCGCTGGGTTTCGTCTTCGACCGGCGCTCGGACGCTGACGCTGAAGGGGCTTTCGACTGGGAAGACGTATCTCGTGCAGCTGATACTCAACATGCAGGATTCGTTTGCGGCGGGTGCGCGCTTCACGGCTCCGGGCGACGTCACGGCGAGGGCGAACGGCGAAGGCTGGGAGAACGGCGGCTCGCTCGTCGGCGTGTTTGTTGCCGGCGGCGATACGGAGACTTTCTCGCTCGTCTCCTCGGTCTATACCGTGTTGAGCGCCATCCAGGTGCGTGAGCTGCCGGAGGAGGCTCCGGAGGTCGACCCTGCGGACATTGCCACGAGCTGCATGCTCAGGATCAGCGAGGTGATGCCAAAGCCGACGGACGCGCTTGACCGCGGCGCACTCGAGGGGATGGATGTCAACGGACTCGAGTCCGGCTGGGTCGAGGTCGAGAACACGTCCGACAAGTGGGCCGACCTCGCGGACTACCGCTTCATCCGCGTGAATCGCGGCAAGAAGACTGACACCGCCGGCGCGGGGAACTTCCCGAGGTTCCTCGTCAAGCCGCATGGACACGCCGTGTTCTACACGTCCGAGCGCTATTCGAACAGCAAGGACAGGTCGGTGAGCGCGTTCGAGCACGGCACGTTCGACGGCAAGCCCATGGTCATGGGGGACAGCCTCAGGGGCGTGCTCGTGTGGGGCGACAAGGTGAACCCGAAGAAGTCGCCGTTCGTGAGGCTCTACTACGCGCCGGGCGGCGAGATTTCGAACGTCGTCGACACGGTCGTCGTGCCGAGCGACCTCCCGGAAGGATGGTCCATCATCGTCGGCGACGCGGCGGAAGGGGAGGGCACGCGCCGCTGGATGTGCCCGACGCCGACGCGCGGCACGGCGAATTCCGACACGACGGGACTTAGGCGCATCGGCCCGAACGTGGGCCCGGTCTACGAGAAGGCGGACAAAAAGAAGACGGACCTTGCAAGCGAGTTCGCCGCCCCTGTGCCGCCGGCCGTTCCTGGGACCGACTACGCCGTCGTGCTGCCGATCAACCCCGTGATGAACCCCGACGGCTCGTCCGCGCCGCGCGCGGCCGACGCGATCGCGTCCATCAAGTTCGTCTACCGCAAGGACCTCGACGACGCGACGCTCGTCACGAACGCCGTCGACATGTCGACTCTCGACGCGAGCGACAAGAACTGGGGCGCGCGCTACACGGCGACGATTCCCGCGTCCTACTTCCCCGCGGCGGGGCACCTGAGGCAGTGGAAGGTGCTTGTCACTGACGGAGAGGGCGTGGAATGGACGAGCCCGAGCTTCAACAACAAGGACGACGGCTACGAATGGTACGGCACGATCATCGAGCCAGGCGCGGACCTCGTGAGCGAGCATCTCCCGACCTGGCACATGTTCGCGGACCCGCAGTCCGTGGCGCAGATGGACTACGACAAGGACGACAAGCAGCACTACACGCTGGCGAACGGCGCACGCGTCGCGATCTACGACGCCTCCACGTCCAACTACTACGACTACGTCCGCATCGACCTGCGCGGAAACACATCGGCAAACTTCACCAAGAAGAGCCACGGCCTCAGGTTCGCCAAGGCGCACCCTCTCACGATGACCGACGTCGTCACGGGCGAGACGATCGACGGCATCCGCAAGACCTCGCTCACGAGCGAGTACGCCGACCCGAGCAAGCTGCGCCAGATGATGGCGTTCTGGCTCTGGCGCAGGATGGGCAACAACGCGCCGTTCCACTTCCCGGTGCGCTGCAACCTCAACGGGCAGTTCTACCAGCTCGCGTTCAACACCGAGCGCTTCACCGACGAGCTGATCGAGGACGTGTACGGGCTAGACAAGTACGGCTACGGCTACAAGAACGTCGGCACGATGAAGAGCGGCTCCGGAACCCTTGCGGGCGACATCGAGAAGAAGACGCCGGATGACGAGGACGAGTCCAACATCACCGTCCTCCAGAACGAGCTGCGCGGGCCCATCTACGAGCTCGGCGTGCAGAACGTCAGCGGATCCACGGCGGCGGCGCTCTCCTCCGAAGAGACCGATCCGACTGGACTCGACAACGCCCCGCTCACGAAGTTCGTCGTCCAGAAGTTCGACCTTCCGGCGTGGCTCAACTACCTCGCCTCCGCGCGCATCACGCAGGAGATGGACGACGTGTGGGCCAACATCTGCGTCTACTACGATAACCCGGAGATGAAGGAGGGGGCGCGCGGCACCGGCACCTGGATGCCACTCGGCTACGACTTCAACGAGACCTTCGGGCAGTTCTACAGGGACGCCGGGCTCGGGCAGAACGGCATCTCTTCGACGGACGACTGGTTCAAGTCGCATCCGCTCTATGGCGGACACCGCATCCAGTGCTACACCTCCTCGGCTATGACGACCACGATGGCCGCTGCGGCCGGAAGGGACTACAGTAACTACGGCATCGAGTCGGTCCTCCAGTCCACGAAGTTCCGCCGCCTGTTCCTGCGCCGCCTCAGGACGCTGATGGACCAGGAGCTCAAGGAGCCCGGCACTGCCGAGTCGGACACGCCCGTCATGGCGAAGATGCGCGAGATGGTCGCGCTCATGTCGGCTGACGCCGCAGCCGATTCGGCGAAGTGGCCGATCGACTCCTCCGCGCAGGCCATCGACGTCTGGCCGTCTTCGTCGCGCCCCGCCACGATCTCCGCCGGTGTCGACGACATCTGGAACAACTACGTCGTTCCGCGCCGCGAGCACCTCTATGTGACGCACTCCGTGACGAACACGGCGAAGGCGGTCGGCTACGGCTCGCGCCTCAACGCCGGCATCCCCGAGGCGCAGAGCCCGATTGAGACGCTTGCGCCGAACATCACGGTCGACCTCTCGGGGCTCGCCGACGGCGTGGTCGTGATTTCCAACGGGAACAACGAGGTCGTCGACATGAGCGGATGGACGCTCAAGACTGCGGTCGAGTGGACGCTTCCCGCCGGCACCGTCTGCGACGCACAGGACGCGATCTACGTCGTAGCGGATCGTCGCGCCTACGTAGCCGCACACTCGGATGCGCTCACGGACCAGGTGATCGTCGGCAACGCGACATTCTCCGACACGGCCGTCCTGCAGATCTTCGCGCCCGACGGCACGACGCAGGTCCTTACGACGGAGCCCGACATCGGCGATTCCGACCAGGCGAATCTCCGCTTCCACACGATCTACGGATCAACGCTCAACGGAGGCGGCGACCTTGGCGAGTTCATCGTCATCACGAACGTCTCCGCAAGCGCAGTTAATCTCGAAGGCGTCGAAATCTCCTGCGGCAAGGCAGGCAGTGTGCCCAAGTGCAAAATTGTCCTCGGCGACGTTGATCTTTCGGCCTACGGATCCCTCCGCCTCGACCAGGCAGACTATGCGAACGTCGGATGGACCAAGATCACGAACGGTAGCATCGCCATCAAGATCATCGACAAGACGGGTGCCGTCGTGCAGCTCGGCGAGTTGACCTTCGGGTTGTGCGATGCGCGGACGGACGAAGGCGGCTACGCCCTCCAGGCGACGCGCTTCGACAACGAGACGCCGCTTGCGGATTCGACGGACGACTGGACGGCGGTCTTTGTCGAGGCCGCGGCACCCGATGCGCCCGTGATCGGCGGGGAAGGGGTTGCAAGTCCGATCGTAGTCGGATCCGACAAGGTGTCGATCACGATCAGCAACGCCGCGTCAGGGCACACCTATGGCTACAGGAAGTCGACGACGCTCGCCGGCCTCAAGGATGCGACGGTCGTGTACTTCGCGAATCCCGCTGCGGCAGACGGTATCCTGACGCTCGAGATTCCGAAGGCCGCGAACGAGCCGAGCTGCTTCTACCAGATCGTGGTGGAATAGCGGCGAGGTCGGCACCCCTACTTTTGTAGGGATTGCGGAGGGGCGTGGTTTGGCTTATAATGTGGGCGTAAACACAAACCTGTGGAGTGCCCATGAATAAGGTCAAGAAGAGTCTCGTTCTGGCGGTTTCCGTTGCGCTCGGATACATGGGCGCAGCTGCTGCCGAAGGCGAATTCGTCAAACAGACGTTCATTGCGTCCAACAAGCTGCAGCTTCCCTACCGCGTCGCGGCGAAGGCCGATCCGAATGGCGGCAAGGTTCCGGTAGTCGTCTTCCTTCACGGATACGGTCAGTGCGGCGTCGACAATTCGTTCACGATCAACGAGATGACGAACATCAAGAGCTATCTCGACGGTGCGGGCGCTCCCAGCGGCTACAAGCTTCTCGTCCCGCAGTGTCCGAACGACGTCAAGTGGGCGGATTTCTCCATGAATTCTACAACCTGCACGTTCGTGGACAAGCCGTCCTCGGCTCTCGTGGCTGTTTTCGATCTCCTCGACTCCTATGCCGCGATGGCGGATGTCGACGCCAACCGCATCTACGTCACCGGACTCTCCATGGGCGGGCACGGGACCTGGGACGCGATCTGCCGCCGTCCCGACTTCTTCGCCGCGGCGATGCCGTGCTGCGGCGGCGGCGATCCCGCCTGCGCGGCCGACATCGCGCACGTCCCGGTCCTGGCCGTCCACAACCGCGGCGACCCGACCATTCCATGCGAGCAGACCGAGGGCATCGTCACGGCGCTCAGGGCGCTCGGGTCGGACGTGATCTTCGAGAAGCTCGAGAACAACACCCACGACGCCTGGACGACGTGCTATTCCCGGACCGACGACGTCACGGCGGGCGCGCCGAACCACCGCTTCGTCTGGCTGTTCGCGCAGAACCGCGCGACGAACAACCGTCCGAAGTATCCGCGCATCACGGAGCTCACCGCGGCGCCGAGCGGTTCGAACGCGACGATCTCGCTCGCGGGCGTGGTCTTGGGCACGGACGCCAATTCGGTCCCCGCGACCAAGTATTCCGTCGCCTACAAGCTCGACGGCGCATCCTCCGCCGTGACGGCGCTAACCGACCAGACGACGGACAGCTCGTTCACGCTTGAAGGTCTTGCGGACGGCAACCACACCTGCGAGGTGACGATGACTACGGACAAGGGGCGGACGAAGACGAAGTCCGTCGTCTTCTACGTCAACACGTCCGCTGCCTCCGACGTCTGGACCTCGGCTCCGATGGATGCATCCGGCAGTTCCTTCCGTACCGATGGCACGCTTCTCTATGCCTATTCCAGCCACGGCGGAACGGTCAACGGAATCAAATTCGAGCGTGACGTAAATCTCCAGGGCAGTTCCTTGGAGGTTGCCTTTGCGCCAAACATCGACAGCTTCACCAGCGAACTTATGAACGAAGAAGTCGGCGGCGACTTTGGAGTCATGCTTAGCAACGGCTGGTACTGGAACAACAACGGCTCGAGCGTGCGCACGTTCAAGCTGACGCTTTCAGGCCTCGCGGGCGGGAAAAACTATCTCGTGCAGTTCCTCTCGCACAACTACTGGAACAACAAGATGACCGTTTCGGTGAACGGATGCAGTCCAGTGCATATCCATGGCGAGAACGAGGCGAGCGGGAAGTATGGCGCGCTCATTACCGGGACCTTCACGGCCATGGGGAACACGAAGGAAGTTACGGTTACGTTCTCCAACGTCGACGGCAAAATCCCCCTCAACGGCATACAGGTCCGCGAGCTCCCCGACGGAGAATCGGGCGGCGGAGGTGAGCCCGGTCCCGTCGATCCCGATCCTGTGCCGACATGTTCGCTGACAATCCCCGCGAAGACGGGGATTGTTCTTCAGTCGGTGACGACGAACGGCGTCGCGGTCGCGGCTGTTGCGGGCAGCTACACGATTGTCTCGAATACGCAGGTAACTGTTAATTTTGCCGCGGCCGATGGCTACGAGATCTTGAGCGGCAACCCGGTTGTCTTCACACTCTCGGGCGACAAGACGTTCGCCGACGCCGACTATCCTGTCGTACAGGCGACCAGCGGCGGCGGTGGCGGAGACGAGCCCGGCCCAGTGCCGCAGATCCCCTGGACCGTTGCGGCATTGCCTGCGTCGGACGAGACGATGCTCAGGACCGACGGCACGCTTCTCTATGCATATCGCGGCGCTTCGACGGAGCGGACTCTGGGCGGCGTTACGTTTCAGGCAGGTGCCGATCTTTCGTCCGCGAACATCTCGTTCAATCCGACATTCAATAATGCGGACGAGAATGCCGGTAGTAGTTCGCTTCTTGGCACGGCCTGGAACTTCGGCGTGGACACCGGGATGGGCGAAATCCATTTGACGCTTTCGGGATTGACGACGGGTCACGCGTATCTCCTGCAGATACTGGCGCGTAACTCGTTCGGCAACCCATCCATTACGATCGGAGATCTCCCAGCCGTCAGCATCCAGAACGGGAACGGCTCGTCCGGCGCGACGGTCTATGGTTCGTTCACGGCGGAAGCCGCATCGCACGTCGTCACGTTCAAGATGGGCGGATCGGGCGCCGCGCGCTACGTCGCCGCCATCCAGGTGCGCGACCTTGGCGAGAGCTCTGGAGGCGGTTCAGGTGGCGACGAGCCTGGTCCTGTCGAGCCGATCGTCCCCGGACCGGACACCACCAACATGCTGTCTCTCGCGAAGATCGCGGAATATCCCTTCGGGGCAAACGGCTGCGGCGGCATCGCTTATTCTGGCGAGGGCGGCTTGTTCTACGTTTTGCAGGACCATGACGACAACGGCGGAGATTCGAAGATCTATCCGTTGACGCTTGGCATCAATACGGCGACAGGCGCAATCGAGAGCCATGAGCTTGGCGCGGCGGTTGCGCCAGGGGGACTTCGCGACGCCGAGGGGCTTGCGCGTGATCCGCTCTCCGGCACATTGTGGGTGAGCTCCGAATGGACGCCGCCGTCCATCTCCGAGTTCGCCCTTGATGGTTCCGCGACTGGCCGCACGGCGCCGGTTCCATCGGTCCAGCGCGACAAGGTCCGCTCCAACCTTTCGCTCGAGGCGTTGACGATCTCCCCCGACGGACTCGCCATGTGGACCGCCAACGAGCAGGCGCTTACATGCGACGGCGAGTCGTCGAGCGGCAACACGAACGTCGCCACCGTCGTTCGTCTGACGCGCTTCGTGCGCGCGGCGGCGCAGGACGCCTGGACGGCGGCGGGCGAGTGGGCGTACACCTGCGATTCCTGCGCCGGTACGACTTCCGCGCAGAGCGGGCTCTCGGGGCTCTGCGCGCTCCCCGACGGTTCGCTCCTCGCCCTTGAACGCGAAGTCAGCACGACGACGTGCGGCCGTTGCCGCATCTACCGCCTTACGACGGGCGCATTTGCCGCGGCAACCGAGGTGTCTGCCGTCCCGGCGCTGACGAACGCGACGTTCTCGGCGGTGGGCAAGGGGGAGTGCTTTCTGGAGTTCACGGGGTCGAGCCCAAGCAGCGTGTTCGGCCCGTACGAGCTGATCGTGTACGAGGGGATTGCGCTTGGTCCGAAGCTGAGCGACGGGTCGCGTGCCGTTTATCTCGTCTCTGACGGAGGCGCCTCGACGTCGAAGACCGCCTTCGGCATAACGGTGACCGCCACGACCGTCAGTTGCATCTGCGCGCTGAAGCTGACGGGGCTCCCGGACGACGGAACGGGCGGCCAGACGCCCGAACCCGAGGCGCCGGTAATCGGCGGAGAAGGGGTTGAACACCCGATCGTTGTAGGGGCCGGCAAGGTGTCGATAACAATCGGCAACGCCGCTTCGGGGCGAAGGTATGGCTACAAGAAGTCGGCGACGCTCGCCGGTCTCGATGATGCTCCGGTCGTCTACCTTGACGAGCTCGCGGCGGCGGACGGGGCGCTGGTGCTTGAGGTTCCCAAGGCGGTGGATGAGACGAGCTGCTTCTATCGGATCGTAGTGGAGTGAACGGGATGAAGACATGGCTGACGTTGGCGCTTGTCGCCGCGGGTACGGCATTCGCCGGGCAGCAGGCCGACGGCGGGAAGGCCGATGCGTCGAAGGCGGTTCGCGTCAGCTGCAAGGAGCCCGCGCGGCTGCTTGCGCGGTGGTGCGACGGAATGATGGCGCATCAGCTTGACTTCCCGCACGACCGCGGGCTCGACGGCGCGATGGCGTGCTCCGCGTGCGGGCGCCTTCACGGACGCATCGGCGACGCCGTGTATCCGTTCGTCGTGCAGTGGGACAGGACCGGCGACGGGAAATATCTCAAGGCTGCGCGCAAGTCAATCGCGTGGTGCGAGGCAAACATGCTCTGCGGCGACGGGTCGTACCAGAACGACTACATGACGCCGTGGAACTTCATCACCGTGTTCAGCCAGTTGGCGATAGGGCGCACTCTCCGGCAGTTCGGCGAAAAGCTTCCCGGGGAATTCCGCTCGCAGCTCGAGGCCATCTACCTGAGGCAGACGAAGTGGCTGTTTGACCGATTCCAGGAGCGGCAGACGTACGAAAGGGTAGGAGTCAACTACCTCTGCAGCTACGCCGAGGCGATGGCCGAGGCCGGCCATAGGCTGGACGAGCCGAAGTACGTCGAGGAGGCGCTGAAGGCCATGGGCAGGATCAAGCCGCTCATTTCGCCGGACGGCCTGCTTATGGGCGAATGCGTTCCGATGGAGCTGCGCACGCCTGCGCGCGGGCGTGCCGGCGTGGACATCGCATACAACCTCGAGGAGGCGCTTCCTGCGATGCTGGCGGCGGCCGAGGAGCTGGAGGACGAGGAATTCGCGTCCGCAGTCGTCGAATCGGCCAAGGTGCATCTCGAGTTCATGCTTCCCGACGGCGGAATCGACAACAGCGCGGGCTCGCGCGCGTACAAGTGGTCGTATTCGGGCTCGCGCACCGCTGACGGCGTCCTCCCTCTCCTCGCCAGGCTCGAGAAGCGAGGCGTCGGGTGGGCGCGCCGCGCGGCCGAAAGAGTTGTCGGACTGCATGCACGGATGACTGGCGACGACGGACTCCTCTACGGCGGGCTCTACTACCGCGACGCGGGGGAGCCGGCATGCCTGCACCAGACGTTCACCCACGCAAAGGCGCTTGCCGAGTACGTCGTGATGGCCCGGGACGCGTCAGAATCCGCAGGCGACGGGCCGATGCCGCGGGAACTTTCCAACCGCGTGGCGCGGCATCCGTGCATGGACGTTGAGCTGGCGTCCGTCGGGCCCTGGCGCGCGACGTTTTCCGCGTCGGACGCGTACATTTACCCCGGCGTTGCGCGTAGGCTTTCCGTCGGCGGAGGGTCGCCCACCCTGCTCTGGCACGAGAGGGCGGGGCTGCTCCTCGCGGCGACGCAGGCTGATTTCTTCCATGCCGAGCCGACGAACCAGCAGGAGACGCGCCGCGAACGGAAAATCCTCTCCACGACGCCGCGGCTGGAGACGGCTGACGGCTTTTCGAGCGTGCAGGACTTCGACGTCAAGGTGAAGTCGGGCCTGGACAACGGAGTCTACTCATATCGCGCCGAGGGGGTGCTGACGTCGTTGAAGGGCGAGAAGGGTGCGGCTTTCGCCCTGGACTACGCGCTTGACGAAACGGGCGTTTCGGTGCGCGCGAAAGCCGCCGCCGCATGCCGCTACTACCTGCCTGTCGTCGGCGGAGACGACACGGAGATCGACGTCGCCGGAAACAGCGCGGCGGTCAGCCGCGAAGGGCGGCGGTTCGTGGTGACGTCTTCCGCCCCGCTCGAGGTGCGCCGCACGGAGCGCGGCGACCGTTCGTTCACGACGATTGCCGGACTCATGGCGGAACACCTGTACGTCGAGCTGAAGCCTGGCGAGGAACTTGCGCTGTCGCTGCGGGCGGTTGCACGATAGCGCGGGTTTGGCGGATCCACGGAATACGGCGTCAGCGTAGCCGTTCAGTGAAGGAGCGATTGCGATGAAATACAGTGCGTTGTTGTTTCCATGTCTTTTTTGCGCCATGCTTGCCGGGACTGCGGCCCGGGCTGAGCAGCAGATACCCTGCGAGCAGTTCGACGTCTCTAAGGTCGTGCGCGGAAGTGGCGAGGTCGAGGTTGCCTGCGCGGCCATAGAGAAGCGCTTCACGACCTGCGCTCACAAGCATTTCTTCGGACTCCGGACGCCTGCGGCGTTCGCCGTGGAGATTCCGCTTGGCGGCGACGCGCTCGAGTTCGGGGCGTCCTGCGGCGTAGACAGCTCCGGCGCGAAGGGCGCCGTCGTGCTGCGCGTCCTGGGCGACGGAAAGGAGCTCTGGACTTCGCCGCCAACGGCATTCGGCGACAAGGAGGAGGTCAAGGCGAAGGTGGACGTTGCGGGCGTAAAGGCGATGACGCTCGCGGTCGACCCGGTCGATGGAACCGGAGAGGGCGTGTTCGCCGTGTGGGGCGAAGCCCATGTCACGTACCGCGACGGCGCGATGCTTCCGAACGACGTCAGGCGGACTTCGCGCCAGCTTGGCATCCTCACGCCGCCCGCGGCGGAATCGCCGCGCGTGAACGGCCCGCGCGTCTACGGCGTCAGGCCCGGGAAGCCGATCCTCTACCGCGTCCCGGTCACCGGCCTGAGGCCGATGAGGCTGAAAGTCCAAAGCTCGAGGCTGGAAGTCGAAACGTTGGGCGATGGCCTCGATGCTGCATCGGCTGGGCGGACAGGCCGCGCACGCCGTCCAGTGGACCTGTCGTTCGACCCCGCCACGCAAGTCCTCTCCGGCTCAATCAAGGACCCAGGCGAATACCAGGTTGCGATTGTCGCCGAGAACTCCAGTGGAACGGCGAAGGAGACGTTGACGATCAAGGTCGGGGAGAAGATAGGCCTTACGCCGGCGCTCGGATGGAGCAGCTGGAACGCATTCGGCGGCAGCGTCTCTGACGCGAAGGTGCGCGCGGCGGCGGACGCGCTCGTCGCGACGGGCCTTGCGGACCACGGCTACTCGTACGTCAACATCGACGACTTCTGGCAGAACATCCCAGAGCGCGCAAAGGAGGATCCCGACCTCGAAGGGCCCCTGCGCGACGCCGAAGGCCGCATCGCCGCGAACAGGCGCTTCCCCGACATGAAGGGGCTTGTGGACTACATCCACGCCAAGGGCCTCAAGGCAGGCATCTACTCCAGCCCCGGTCCGTTCACGTGCGGCCGAGCCGCCGGCAGCTGGCAGCACGAGGAGTTCGACGCGAAGACCTTCGCCGACTGGGGGTTCGACTACCTGAAGCACGACTGGTGCTTCTACGACGACGTCGCGTTCGGCAGGGGACTCGACCGCGCGATGTACCCGTACCTCGTCATGGGGCGTGCGCTCGCTCGCCAGGAACGCGACATCTACTTCTCGCTCTGCCAGTACGGGATGGAGAACGTGAGCGCGTGGGGGCGGCTTGTGGGTGCGCAGAGCTGGCGGACGACTGGCGACGTCTTCGACACGTGGAGCTCGGTCTCCGCGGCGATCGAGAAGCAGAAGAAGCTGTTCTACTACACCGAGCCCGGCGCGTGGAACGACCCCGACATGCTCTGCGTCGGGAACGTCTGCTGGAACGGAGGCAACCCCTCGCGCCTCGCGCCGAACGAGCAGTACACGCATGTCTCGCTCTGGTCTCTCCTCGCAGCGCCGATGCTCATCGGCTGCGACCTCGAGAAGGCCGATCCGTTCACTCTTTCGCTCCTGTCGAACGACGAGGTGATCGAGATCGACCAGGATCCGCTCGGAAAGGGCGCAGGCTGCATCGCCGAGGGGGAGGAATGGGAGGTCTGGGCGCGTCCGCTCTCCGACGGCTCCGTCGCCGCGGGGCTCTACAACAAGTCGAACCGCGAGCAGGTCGTGCCGTTCGACCTCGAGGCGGCGGGGCTGATGTGCAAGTGGCGCGTCCGCGACGTCTGGCGGCAGGAGGACGTCGGCGTGTTCCTCGGCAGGTACGAGGCGTCCGTTCCCGGGCACGCAACGCATCTCGTCCGCCTTTCCCCGCTTCCGTGCGGCCACCTCCGCGATGGCATGGACGACGTCCGCGAAAACGCCTGGCGCCTTCTCCGCGAGAAGGACCTCAAGGCCGCGAAGTGAGCTTCAGTATTTCAGCGACGAGGTGGTCGTCCTGAATCCGAATGCCGTGCGGATGAGCCAGGCGCTCATCTGTCCGCAGTCGTCGTTGCCGCACAGGCCGTCAGGACGCGGGCGGTAGAATTCCGCGATGATGCGCTTCTCGAGCGCCGCCGCCTTCTCCGGCCTTCCGATCAGCCGGTAGAACGACGTGACGTGGTGGCTTGGCTCGTTGCCGTGCGCGTAGTCGCCGACGAGCCCCGTCACGTCCTGGATGTAGTTTCTCGGCGACCCCGGGCAGAGCGTCCCCGCGAAGTATGCGTCGAGCCGGTCCTCGAAGGCCTCCTTGCCGCCCATTGCCTTGATGAGCCATGCCGGACGGTGCATGACGTACCATGAATACTGGAGCGGACTGCCCTCCGTGTAGTTGTGCGTCAGGCTGCAGTTGGCCGGGTCGAACGGTACGTGCCAGCGCCCCCGCGAGTCCTTTGCCCTGAAGCAGAGCGAGGCCGCGTCCCATAGGTTGGTGAAGCTCCAGCTGCGCCGTTCGAAGAAGTCGGCGTCCTCCGCCTTGCCGAGGCGCCGCGCGAGCCGCGCCGCGCGGAAGTCGTCGTAGCAGCACTCCAGTGTCCGCGAGACGCTTTCCCACGGAACGAGGTCGCAGGGGTAGTAGCCGTACTTGTCGTAGACGGACCAGTCGGTGCGCCTTGCCGACATCGTCCCCGAGCCCGGCCGCTCCTCGCGCGTGAGCGTCGCCCTGACCGCCGAGTACGCCTCGTCCACGTCGATTCCCGCGAAGCCGTGTTCGATGGCGTCCGCCACCACTGGCACGGCGTGCGACCCGATCATGCAGTTGGTTTCGCGGCCCCACAGCTCCCACCGCGGAAGGTACCCCCAGCGGCGATAGTGCGCGAGAAGGGAGTTTACGAAGTCGGGGACAAGCTCCGGGACGAGCCGTTCGTACAGGGGGTGCGCGTCGCGGAACGTGTCCCACAGCGAGAACGTAGAGTAGCGCGGCGCTTCGCCGTCGTCGGACACCAGGTTCGGCTGGACGCAGAGATGGTACATGGCCGTGGCGAGGGCCTTCCGCTCGTCGGCTCCGCGTCCGGAGAGGTCGATCCTCCCCAGGTAGCGGCGCCATTCCGCGCGTGTCTCGGCGACCCTTTCGTCGAATCCGGCCGCGCGCTCCGCGGCGAGGTTCCGGCGTGCGCCCTCGATGGCGCTCGCGGAGAGCGCGACCAGTATCTCCAGCCTTGTTCCGGGCGCGAACTCCAGGAGGTACTGCGGCCCTTTGTCCGCGCCATGCCCGTCCAGCCGCCGGCACGACGCGGGTGCGTGCGAGAGCTCGACGACATAGGCGATGTCGCGCGGACACCATATGTCGGAATGGTTGATTCCCTCGAACGTCGTGGCGGACTTGCGCTCGACCTTGCACGACGTCGTCAGAAGCGGCAGATAGCGTTCGTGCCGGTAGAGCCCGTAGGGGAAGTCGAAGAGAACCTTGCCTGGGCATCCCGCGGCGAAAGTGACGCGGTAATGCGCCAGACGTCGTCCGGCGGCGATTTCGACGCGGGTCCCGTCCTCCGCCGCGACATCGTACTTGCCGAGCGAGGCGCGCTCGCGATCCTTGCTGAATGCGAGCGCGGCGTCGCGCGGGTCGCCTGGCGGCTCGGAAGAGAAAGGCAGAAAGCCGACGTCTCCGAGCGCGGCCTGCCCGGTGCCGTTGAGGTGCGTCTGGGAGAAGCGGCGGATCGCCCTGTCGTTGCCGCAGTAGCCGGAGCAGTAGGTCCAGGAGCCGTTTCCCGTGTCCGGCGAGGGCTGGACCATTCCGAACGGGCGGCACGGCCCCGGGAAGACATGCCCCGTGCCGACTGTGCCGATCATTGGGTCGACGAGGTCGGCGACGTCCATCTCCGACGCGGCGTCTTCGCCGTGCGATGATTCCGCCCCGACGGCCAGAAGCAGGGCGAGACCTATGGCAGACCATCTTTTCATGACTTCATTTTACCATACGCGTGCCAGTCACAGAACCCCTACATCTGTAGGGATTGTGGGAAAACGGCATATTTGCGATAATTTAACCGCAAACGGACTCGCGGGAACAAACAGAGGGCATACAGCCATGAAAACAAGCAGACTGATTCTTCGGACCGCGCTTGCCGCGGGCATTTCGACGGCCGCCATGGCCGCGGATTTCCCTGTCAGCGACTTTGCGGGCCTTGCCGCCGCGGTGGCAGATGCGGGCGACGGCGACACGATCACCCTCGCCGCCGGGACGTACGACGTCACTGCCAAGCTCACGGTCGAGAAGGGCGTCAAGATTGCCGGCGCCGGCAAGGGGCAGACGATCCTCGACGGCGGCGCGACCGCGAGCCCGGCGCGTTCCACGGCGGTCTTCTACGTGAAGGCGGCCGGGGTCAAGATCTCGGGGCTGACGTTCCAGAACGCCTCCGACGTCGCGGACAACGCCCCGGTATACGTCTCGTCGAGCAACGGCGGCATGTCCGGATTCGAGATCAGCGACTGCGAGTTCGTAAACTGCCACGGCAAGCGCGCCGGCGCGCTTGCGACGTCCGACGGCGCGTCCGTCGGCAGCGGCGGAATCGAGGAACGCGCAGCATATCCGATCATCACGGGCTGCGGCTTCACGGCCTGCGGTTCGCACGGCGACAACACTGTTTCGCAGGGCGGCGCGGTCTGCGGAAGTTTCTGGGTGGAGAACTCGACGTTTGACTCCTGTACGCGTCAGGCCTGGAGCGTCGTGATGCTGCACAGCTCGTCGGTCGTCTCCAACTGCGTGTTTTCGAACATGGGACTGGCGGCGCTGCCTACTTCCACCGGCATCATCTGCATGTCGCAGTCCGGCGGAAGGGCGCATCTCCTTGTCGAGGACTGCGTGTTCGCCGGCATCGGCGAGGGCCCGCTCGTAGGAGAGGCCTGCTCCGTCATCGACCGCTGCGTCGTCTCCAACTGCTATGGGACGGCGAAGGCGAAGTACGACGCCCTCGTCGCGGGCGGTGATGCCATCGACGCCATCAATGCCGTCAACGGAATCTCGACGCGCCCCTGGGTCAATCCCCAGTCCTCGCCAGAGTGCCGCAACACGCTCTTCATCGGCAACAAGCTTCCCATTCAGCTGTTCGGCTCGGACACCTATGTGAACTGCACTTTCGTCGACAACGCCGGCGGCGTGTTCTGCAAGGCCGACTCGATGACCCCGCTGCTTGAGAACTGCGTGTTCTGGGGCAACGCGGAATGGACGTGCGACGGCGCAAGGATAACGCAGGGCGGATACGGCATCGCCTTCCACTACAGCGGCCTTCCTGCTGGAGTCCAGATCGCGAACTGCGTGTTCCAGCACGTGTCCGAGAATCCCGGCCTGATGGCTGTCGCGAACGTCGACGCCACGGGCGTCAGCTCCAACCTCTCCTGCCGCGCCGACGCCGAGGGCATCAAGTTCGCGGACTATGCGAACGGCGACTTCCGCCCTGACGACGGCTCGGTGCTGAACGCGCACGGCGTAGTCCTCGAATGGATGTACGACGCCACAGACCTGGCTGGGCATGCGCGCCTCTACAACGGCAAGGTCGACATCGGCTGCTACCAGGGCGAGTTCGGTGCTTCCGACGGCCCCGTCGATCCGGCAGGCCCCCTCCCCGAAGGCTACAAGCCCTCGATCAGCGGGTTTGACAACGGAAGCGGCGGAATCAAGATCACGATCGACAACGCCCTCGCCGGCCGACTCTACGGCTACAGGAAGTCGACGACCCTCGAAGGGCTGAAGGACGCGCAGGTCGTGCCCATGGACTCCCCTGCGGCGAGCGCGGGCGAACTGCTCTTCACGATTGCGCGCGACCCGAACGAGCCGACGTGCTTCTACCAGATCGTCGTCGAGTAAACCACTGACGATGGGAAAGGGCGACCAGATGGAAGGGACGACTGAGGCGAGGGGATCGGGACGGCTGGCGTCGCTCGACGCCGTGCGCGGATTCGACATGTTCTTCATCATGGGCGGCGAAGGCCTCTTCGTAGCCATTGCGTCGCTGTTCGGGATCTCCGGTTTCCGCGAGTCGTTCGGACACGTTCCGTGGGACGGGCTCCACTTCATGGACACGGTCTTTCCGACCTTCCTCTTCCTCTCCGGGGTGACATTCCCGTTCTCGGCGGCGAAGAGCCGCGAAAAGGGGGCGACGGGCCTCCAGATCGCGCTCAAGGCGCTGCGCCGCTGCGCGCTCCTGGTCCTTCTGGGGCTCGTGCACGACGGGCCGCTTCTCCGCTTCGACTTCGCGCATCTGCGCGTCTGGAGCGTCCTCGGGCGCATCGGCGTGGCCTGGTTCGCCGCGGCCGCGCTCTACCTCAGGTTCAGGACGAAGGCGCGCATCGGAATCGCCGCGGCGATCCTCGCGGGCGTCGCGCTCTTCACGCGCTTCGTCCTGGCGCCAGACGCTCCGCCCGGCGCGAGTCCGTTCTCGCCGGAGGGCAACTTCGGATGCTGGCTCGACCGCACGCTCACCGCCGGACACATCTACCGGCCGTTGTTCGACCCCGAGGGCTTCGCCGGCCTTGTGCCGGCCGTCGTCACGGCGATGCTCGGCATGTTCGCGGGAGAGCTTGTCCGCCGCGGCGGCGTCTTGCCGAAGCGCAAGTGCCTCGATCTCGCGGCGGCGGGCGCGGGGCTCCTGGCCCTAGGACTCGCGCTCTCGCCGTTCTGCCCGGTCAACAAGGCGCTGTGGTCGCCGAGCTTCGTCCTTGTCGTCGGCGCGTACTCGACGTTCCTCTTCCTCGCGTTCTACGCCGTCATGGATGTCCTGGGCTGCTCGAAGTGGGCGTTCCCCCTCAAGGTGATCGGGATGAACTCCATCGCCATCTACATGGCGCAGGAGGTGATCGGGGCGGGCCATGCGAACGACTTTCTGTTTGGATGGTCGTGGCGGAACCTGCCCGGTTCGTTGGGCGACCTGAAGGCCGTCGTGATGAATCTCGGCTACGTCGTCGTCTGCTGGCTTTTCCTCTACTTCCTCTACCGCAAGAACACCTTCCTCAAGGTGTGACCGTCATCCCTACTTTTGTAGGGATTGCCTGATTGAGGTACTGGATATATAATAACGGCGAAAACTGCGTAACATCCATTCTACCGAGGAGCGAGAAATGCCGATAGCATCCATGTTTGCCCTTGCCGCCGCGATGAGTGTGTTCACCGACGACTTCGCCACGAACCAGACTCTCGCCGAGCACTGGAAGGCGGACGGCGAGATCAGGAGCGAAGGCGGGCGGCTCGTCGTGATGCCTGGCGCCAAGGCGACCTGGCGCGGCGCAGTGCCGGAGAAGTACGTCCTGGAGTGGGTCGAGGGCGAGGAGCGCAGGCCGAACCGCGTCGAGTGCGAACGCGCGAAGAGCCCTGCCGTCGTGTTCGCCGCGCGCGGCCAGGCCAGGATAGTCGACGACGTCGTCGTGTCGCTTCCCGAGGACGCGAACGCATCCCCGAACCTCATCGTCAACTCCGGCTTCGAGCACTCGGAGGACGGCATTCCCCCGTACTACTGCAACCGCGGCAGCTTCAACTGGCGCGAGCGCACGGGCGAGGAGTACGAGAAGTGGACGGAAAGCTTCGAGGTCGACGCCGCCGAGAAGCACTCCGGGAGCCAGTCGCTCAGGCTCGTCGTGAACGGCCTCTGGGGGCAGCTGAGCTTCTACCCCTGGCGCACCGCGACCCGCAAGGGCGCCCACGGCGTATTCACCGGCTGGATGAAGGCCGACAAGCCCGGAATGCAGATCACGGTCGAGCTTGGGCGAGACAGGCGCACGTTCGACCTGACGACGGAATGGGCGCGCTACGAGGTGTCGACTACCAACATGCCCGCGCCTGGCATCTTCAGCCCCGTCACTTTCAGCGTCCGCGAGCCCGGGAAGTACGACGGCCGCATCTGGCTCGACGACCTCCAGCTCGAGTTCGGCGACAAGGCCACCGAATGGCGCCCGAGCGACCTCGACTCGTCGCGCTTCGGGAAGCAGGAGAAGGCGGAGCGTCCGCCGACCGTGCAGGTGAAGAAGCTCCCCTCCGGCGTGAAGCCGTCGGTCGACGTCGCGTCGTGGGAGAAGTTCGCCGCGGACGCCGGCAGGTTCTACATCAAGCGCCAGGAGCCGCTCAACCGCACGCAGGCGTTCCTCGCGTGCGACGACGACAGGCTCTACATAGGCTTCCGCAACTTCGGCGAGGACGCCTCGCAGCTCGCGCACAAGCCGTACTTCAAGGACGACACCGGGATCTGCATGAACGACTCCGTGGAGATACTCCTCCGCCCGACGGAGGAGAAGAAGAACTACCATTTCTTCTGCGCGCCCAACGGGTGCCGCGCGGACGCCTACGGCGAGAACAAGTCGTGGGACGGGACTTGGACCGTCCAGGCGCGCGACGCGGGCGGCGCCGTGGAGTACCTCGTCACCGTTCCATTCGCCGACATCGCCGAGAACGGGATGGACAGGCGCTGGCTGTTCAACCTCGGGCGCAACGACCGCCACAGCGTGAACCCGCAGTGCCCCGGCACCTCCTACACGAAAGGCGGCGACTTCCGCGACGACGCGTACTGGGCGTCGCTCGACCTGCCGGCGGACGTCTACGAGAAGTGGTCGCGCGTAGCGGCGGCGAAGAAGTCGGAGTCGAAGCCCGTCGTGCTCGGCAGGCTCGACTTCTACATGAACGAGCCCGAGGCGCGCTGGCGCATCTGGGACGAGCAGGGCAGGCTCGAGGAGGTCTCGCTCGACATCACGAAGATGGCGTGCGGCACGAACGCCGCCACGGTGCGGGCGCACGGCCGCGACTGGCCCGTAGAGGTCGTGAAGCTTCCGTTCTGGAAGGGAGCCACGCAGGTGAACCGCTTCACGCGCTCCGTGATCCACAACGGCGAGAAGGTCCTGATGGCGTCCAACTGCCTTCTCAACCGCGAAAACCCCAAGAACAAAAACGGACGCTACGAGCAGCTCGAGATCATGAGGAAGCGCGGGTTCCGCTATGCGCACCTCTGCACGTTCTCGGACAGGCAGCTCACCGACATGGCGGTCGACGTGCTCGACTACGGGCGCGGCATCGGCATGGACTTCATCCTCTGGACAGGGGACCAGGACGGCAAGACCGAGACGCGCGCCGAGACGCGTGCGCGGCTAATGCACTACGACAACATCATCAGCCGCGTCGCGACGGACGAGCCCGAGCTCGCCCGCCCCAGCGACGAGGTTCGCGACTTCATGATCGAGGAGAAGAAGCACTTCCCCTACACGCCGGTGCAGATGAACAACACGACGTTCGGGTTCCCGAGCAGGTTCGCCGACCTCAGGACAGACATATTCATGCTCGACGCCTACCTCACCGCGGCGGAGTTCAACACCGTCGACCAGGTTCTCCGCAACGTCGACGAGATGCTCAAGGCGCGTCCCGGCGTTCCCTGCTGGTTCTTCCTCGCCGGGATGAACTCAATCCACTACAAGCAGCCGTCGTACGGCGAGCAGACCGCCCAGAGCTGGGGCGCGATCTGCGCCGGGTGCTCGGGCGTGACGTGGTTCATCAACATGGTCGGGTCCAAGGCGAACTGGCAGGCTATGGTGGACTTCAACCGCGAGGTCCAGGAGCTCAAGGACTACATCCTCTCCGAGGAGCTCTGCGAGCCGGCGCGCGCCTCCGTCGGACCCGAGCTCGTCCGCCACCGCACGTCCAAGTGCGGCGACGACTGGTACCTCTTCACATGCAACATCGACGCCTCGCCGCTCGGGAAGGTTGCGTTCACGCTCCCGCCGGAGGCGCCGCGCAGGGGCGTCGTAGAGGTGCTCTACGAAAACCGCACGATCGCCTTCGATAACGGCGAGTTCTCCGATTCGTACCCGGCGCACTTCCGCCACGTCTACCGCATCAGGAGGTAACATGCGTCTGCCGACAACAACAGCATCGCTGGCACTCGCGGCCGTATGCGCGCACATCGCAGCCGCGGATGCCCTCGACGGAATCGGGTCCGTCCGCCTCAAGGGACGCCTCGGCGCCAGGCTTGACGCGATGGTCTCGCGCCACGTTGCGGCGGCGGACGTAGACTACATCACCGCGCCGGTCATCGAGAAGACCGAGACGAGGGGCTGGTGGCAGACGGAGTTCTGGGGCAAGTGGATGCACTCCGCCGTGCCGTATGCGAAGTTGGAGCCTCAGGTTGGAGTTGGAGAAGGACTCGTGTCCAAGATCGAGCGGGGCATCGGGAGAATTCTGGCCTCGCAGGAGGAAGACGGCTACATCGGCAACTACCCCGACGAGCTCCGCTGCGGCGAGGGCTGGGATGTGTGGGGCATGAAGTACACCCTTATGGGGCTGCTGCACTACCACGACCTTGCAAAGGACGCCGGCAACGGCGATGGGGCGAAGAAATCCCTGGACGCCGCGATGAAGCTCTGCGACTACGTGATAGGGGAGCTCGGGCCCGGCGGGAGGCGCGGGCGCGAGCTGTGGCAGACGGGGAACTGGTCGGGCTACGCGAGCTCGTCGATCCTCGAGCCCGTAGTGTGGCTCTACAACCGGACGGGGGAAAAGAAGTACCTCGACTTCGCGGAGTACATCGTGAAGGGCATGACCGTGCCGGAGAACGGGCCGAGGCTCCTCGACCTCGCTCTCAAGGGCGTTTCCGTCGCCGACCGGAACGGCCCGGGCTACAAGCCTGACGGCGAGTGGGCGTACGTGTGCAGGCACGGACGCTCGAAGGCGTACGAGATGATGAGCTGCTACCAGGGGCTGCTCGAGTATTGGGAAGCCCAATGTTCGAGGCTCAAAGCCCAAGGCGAGGAGCTGGAGAACATCCGCAGGGCCGCGGTGACGACCGCGGAGGACATCGTGAAGGAGGAGGTGAACCTCGCGGGCGGCTGCGCGTGCTCCGAGGCGTGGTTCCACGGCGCCGGGAAGCAGCACCTTCCCTACGAGCGCCTCCAGGAGACGTGCGTGACGACGACCTGGATGAGGTTCTGCGAGAAGCTTCTGGACGTCACTGGCGACACGAAGTGGGCGGACCAGCTCGAGCGCACGTTCTACAACGCGTATCTCGGCGCGCTGAAGTCAGACGGGTCCGAGTTCGAGGCCTACACGCCGCTTTCCGGCAACCGCTGGCACGGCATGAACCACTGCTTCATGCACACCGACTGCTGCACGGCGAACGGCCCGCGGGGGTTCCTCTGCTTCCTCAGGAAGTTCTTCCGCGTGAAGGACGGTGCGGCGGAGTTCAACTTCTACGGCTCGGCGCTTGTGAACGGCTCGCTGCCGGACGGGCGCAAGGTCGCCTTCGACATGTATTCGCTCTATCCGCGCGCTGAGTTCGTCCGCATCGTGAGCCATGCCGAAGGGCCTGTGGCCGTTCGCCTGCGCATTCCGGCGTGGAGCGAGAAGACGGCGGTGAAGCTGAACGGGTCGGCGCTCGGCGGCGTTCGGCCGGGCGGGTACTTCACTGTGGACCGCGTGTGGAAGCTTGGCGACGTCGTCGAGATCGCCTTCGACATGCCGGTCGTCGCACATGTCGTGGGCCATCACGCGGCGTTTACGCGCGGCCCAGTGCTGCTCGCCCGCGACAGCCG
>JAFRJH010000024.1 GCA_017432385.1 Kiritimatiellia bacterium | reverse complement strand
TTTGCAGAAGTAAACGAGGGTCATCCCCTAGGGGATGATAGCAGGGAGAAATTATCCACTCCATCGATCACATCCAGGAGAATCAATGCACTCCGCAGAACTAAACGTTCCCCAAAACCATGTTTACCTTTTCAAACCACACTAAAAAATGGGTAAACTCCAGTAAAGGCCCCCTGTGTGCCAAGGAAATGATACAATATTAGGGCAATGCGCGGTAGCGCACCGATTCTAAAACACAACGGATAGTTAGTTATGCCCACGAAGAAAACAGCCAAGAAAATCAAGAACGTGCTGATCATCTCGGCGTCGTTCCGCCCGAACTCCAACTCCCACGCGCTCTGCCAGGAAGTCGCGAAGGGCGTGAAGGCCGCGGGCAACAAGGCCGAGGTCGTCCGGCTCAAGGACAGGAAGATCGGATTCTGCACCGGCTGCTATGCCTGCCAGAAGCTCGGCAAGTGCGTGATAAAGGACGACGCGAACGCAATCGTCGAGAAGATATGCAGGGCGGACGCCGTCGTGTTCGGCACGCCCGTCTACTACTTCTCAATCGCCGGACAGCTCAAGGCGCTCTTCGACCGCTGCGTCGCGAAGTGGCCGGAGCCGAACGGCAAGCCGTACTATCTCGTCGCGACAATGGCGGAGAACATGGACTGGGATCTCGTGAAGGCGCCGCTCCAGGGTTTCGTCGACTGCTTCGAGGGGGCGAAGATCAAGGGCTTCCTCAAGGCAGGTGGCGTCTACGAACCAGGCGCCGTGAAGAAGACGAAGTTCATGAAGGCCGCCTTCGACCTCGGCAAAAGGATTTGAGGGTAAGGGAAAAACAAAATGATAGACAACAAGCCATTCGCGATGTTCTTCAACGCGGGCCCGCGCAAGGGATGGAACACGTACAAGATGCTGGAGGCCGCGAAGGCCGGCGCGGAGGAGGCGGGTGCTGTCACCGAACTCGTTAACCTCTACGACATCAAGTTCCCGGGGTGCAGGAGCTGCTTTGCCTGCAAGCTCAAGGGCGCAAAGACCAACGGCGTGTGCGCGCTGCGCGACGACCTGAGGCCGATCCTCGAGCGCGCGCGGCAGGCGGACGTCCTCGTTCTCGGTTCGCCGATCTACTTCGGCTATCCAACCGGCGTTTACCGCGCGTTTCTGGAAAGGCTGGCGTTCCCCGTGTACTCGTACCATTACGAAAACGGACAGCCCCTCGTCTGCCGCGACAAGGTGATCCAGACCGCGAGCATTTTCACGATGAACATTCCGGAAAAGTGGCTGGACGAGTGGAAGTATCCGCAGGTTCTCGAATCGAACACGCAGACGCTCAAGACCGTCTTCGGCGCATCCGAATCGCTATACGCCTGCGACACCTACCAGTTCACCGACTACTCGCGCTACGACGTCACGCTCTTTGACGAGGCGGCGAAGCGCGCCCACCGCGACGCGCAGTTCCCCGTCGACCTCGCCAACGCCCGCGCCCTCGGGAGGCGTCTTGTCGAAAAGGCGAAGAATGAATGAGGTTTGAGCGTTGAAACGCGGGCTTGTGCTTGAAGGCGGGGCGATGCGCGGGCTTTTCACGGCCGGCGTCCTTGACGTGCTCATGGAGCGCGGCGTGAAGTTCGACGGGCTTGTCGGCGTTTCCGCCGGGGCATGCTTCGGATGCAACTACAAGTCGGGGCAGATCGGACGCGTCATCCGCTACAACAAACGCTTCGCCCGCGATCCGCGCTACTGCTCGTGGAAGTCGCTCTTCACGACGGGCGACCTCTTCGGCGCGGAGTTCTGCTATCGGACGCTTCCGCTGGAGCTTGACGTGTTCGACGCCGCGGCATACGAGGCGAATCCGATGGAGTTCCACATTGTCGCCACAGACTGCGCGACGGGAAGGGCGGTGTACAGGCGACTGGACAAGGCCGACGCGCGCGCGTTCGACTGGATACGCGCCTCCGCATCGATGCCGGTGGTGTCGCGTCCGGTTGAGATCGACGGCGGTCTCTATCTCGACGGCGGGCTCTCGGACGGAATCCCGCTGCGCTACTTCGAGTCGATCGGCTACGAGCGGAGCGTGGTGGTCACGACGCGTCCGCACGGATACCGCAAGTTCCCGACGAACAAAATCCGCCTGCTGAAGCCGCTGCTTCGCCGCCACCCTGCCGTCTACAGGGCGCTTGTGACGCGCCACGTCTGGTACAACGAGGCGCTTGAGTACATCGACGCGCGCGTTGCCGCGGGCGCGGCCATTCTCATCGCACCGAAGGAGCCGCTCGAGATCTCCCGCGTCTGCCACGACCCTGACGTCATGCAGCGCGTCTACGACATCGGCCGCAAAGCCGCCGAATCCGCCGACGTTATGAAGTGGCTCCATCAGTAGCGGGCCGGATGAGATAGGATTTCCGAAGGGGTTCGGGAAAGCGCTCGATATCGGCGAATGAGCACGACTCCGCATGCCTGCGAACGAGCGCCCGCACCTGCGGGACCTTCACGCCGAGGAACCGGTCTCCCTCTCCGTACTGTCCCTTGCCGGTTTTAAAGAAACGCATCAGCACCTCGCGCCGATCGGGATTCGCCAGTGACTTTATGTCCTGCTCAAGCCGTGTCTTCATGGCTTCTATTTTACCATAACGGCGCCAAAGTCGCTTTGCCACAAGGGCTCTAGATGAAGCGCCAGTCGCCGCGAAACCTCCGAGGGGGCTTCATTAGGAAGCATTGATTGCCGAAGGTTCGATCGCGCAGTAAGCGGAAATAATGTTATAATGTGCACGTAGACTTGACAAGGGGAGATCTCGTGACGGGAATCGGTTCATTGGTAAATGCAGGTGCGATAGTCGCGGGCGGCCTGATCGGCCTTGCCGTCGGCTCGCTCATCTCCAGGCGCGTCCAGGCGACGCTTGTTTCGGGAATGGCGGTCGGAACAATGTTCATCGGCGCAGGCGGGACGTTCTCGAAGATGCTCGTCCAGGGAGAGGGCGGATCACTTGAGGCGCGCGGCGCGCTTATGCTCGTCATGTCGCTCGCCATCGGCGCGGTAGCGGGCGAGCTTGTAGACATCGACGGGAAGATGGAGCGCTTCGGCGAATGGCTGAAGCGTGCGTCGCACAACGAGGGGGACAATTCGTTTCTCGAAGGATTCGTCACCGCCTCGCTCACGTTCTGCATCGGCGCGATGGCGATCATCGGCGCGCTGGAGGACGGGTTGAGGGGCGATCCGTCGCTCTTGTACCTCAAGTCGGTCATGGACGGGATATTCACAATCGCGCTCACGGCGTCGCTCGGGAAGGGCGTCATGTTCTCCGCGATTCCGATCCTGCTTTTCCAGGGTTCGATCACGCTCGCCTCCAGCCTGTTGCGTCCGATAATGACGCCGGTGGTCCTGGACGCGATCTCCCTCGTCGGCGGGGTGCTCATCTTCTGCGTCGGCTGGAACATCCTGTGGCGCGAGAAGAAGATCCGCGTAGCGAACCTTCTGCCCGCCCTCGTCCTCGCGGTCATCTGGGCCTTGCTGAACGGACGGGCGTGATGTGCATGCATGGTCTGCATGTGGTATAATACCGATAGCGGAAACAAACAACGAAGGAGGAACACAATGGAGCTCAAGGGATCGAAGACGGAAGCGAACCTGATGGCGGCGTTTGCCGGCGAATCGCAGGCGCGCAACAAGTACGACTACTACGCCTCGCGCGCGAAGAAGGACGGCTACGAGCAGATCGCCGCCATCTTCCAGGAGACTGCCCTCAACGAGAAGGAGCACGCCAAGATGTGGTTCAAGCTGTTCGCCGGGATAGACGGGACGAAGGAGAACCTCCTCGCCGCCGCCGCGGGTGAGCACGAGGAATGGACCGAGATGTACAGGCGCTTCGCGGAGGAGGCCGAGGCGGAGGGCTTCAAGGAGATCGCCGAGAAGTTCCGCAAGGTCGCCGAAGTCGAGGCGCACCACGAGGAGCGCTACCGCAAGCTGGCCGCCAACATCGAGTCCGGCGAAGTGTGGGTGAAGGTCGGCAAGAACCGCTGGCAGTGCCGCAACTGCGGCGCAATCGTCGAGTCCGAGTCCGCGCCGGAAGTCTGCCCCGTCTGCGACCATCCGCGTGCCTACTTCCAGCTCGAGCAGGACAACTTCTGAAACCGCGGCCTGGGATGCGGATGCGTATCGTGGCGACGTCGGAAATGACTGCGAGCCGACATGGGTGGGTCTCCGGTGGATTGCTATGACGCTGCATTTGCGCGGCTGGCGAAGTCGAAGTTCCGCAGTAGGTTCCACCTGTCGGAGGCGGATCGGAAGTACATTGCCGAGAAGGGGATGGAGACGATCCGCTCCCATTGCGAGGACTTCATCCGAACGCGTCTTGCGCCTGCAGACCCGCCGAACGACGGCAGGCAGACGCCGATGCGCGGTCATCCTGTGTTCAAGGCGCAGCACGCATGCGCGTGCTGCTGCCGGGACTGCCTCGCGAAGTGGTGGAAGGTCCCTCGCGGGATTCCGATCCCAGTCGAGCGGCAACGGGGAATCGTCGACTTCCTCATGGCCTGGATCATGCGGGAGGAACCGTAAGCCCGAACCTGATACTAGCGAAAAAACCAAGGAGAGAAACAAATGAAGAAAAACCTCGGAGTCAAGAACTGGATGTTCCCGATGCCGGTCTTGATGATCGGCACCTACGGCGTGGACGGCACGCCCGACGTGATGAACGCGGCGTGGGGCGGCATCACGCTCGAGGACGAGATCACGATCTGCATCGACACTTCGCACAAGACCTGGGCGAACATCGCCGCGCGAAAGGCGTTCACGGTCGCGTTCGGAACAGCCGACACGGTCAAGGCCTGCGACTACCTCGGCATCGCGAGCGGAAACAAGACGCCGGACAAGGTTGCGAAGAGCGGCCTTACCGTCACGAAGAGCGAGTTCATCGATGCGCCGGTCGTCAACGAGCTGCCGCTTGTCCTCGAGTGCAGACTCGTTTCGATGAACGAGGAGAACTGCAATGTGGTGGGCAAGATACTTAACTGCGCCGTCGAAGAGTCCGCCATGACGGATGGCAAGCCGGACGCGGGGAAGATGAAGCCCATCTGCTTTGACACCTGCCAGCACGTCTACCGTCTCATGGGCGCGTCCGTCGCCCCCGCTTTCTCCTGCGGCAAGGAATTGATGTAAATAGAGGAGGTGGAGATGAAAACATTCAAAACAGCAGGAACTTGCTAAAGCGCGATCAACTACGAGGTCGCGGACGGGGTTGTGACGAAGTGCGAATTCGTCGGGGGATGCCCCGGCAACACGCAGGGCGTCGCGAAGCTCGTCGTCGGACGAAAGGTCGAGGAGGTCATCGCGCTTCTGAAGGGCATCCAGTGCCGCAACGGCACCTCCTGCCCAGACCAGCTCGCCCGCGCGCTGGAAGCCGAATACGCATGAGAATCGCCATGGCAGTGCAGGCTGAACAACGTCTTGCGATTCTGATTGACGCGGACAACATCAGTGCATCTCTTGCAGGGGACATCTTCAAGAAGGCGTATGCAATTGGGACGCCGATAGCCCGTCGCGCATACGGGATGGTGAACTGCTTCACGGCCGATGGGGGATGGGCGAGGGCGCAGCGTGAATACGGGGTTGTTGCGCGTCCCCAGGTGAGCAATGTCTCGGGGAAGAACGTGGCTGATATTGCTCTTGTGATAGATGCGATGGAGTTTCTCTACAAGAGCCCATGCGACGGTATATGCGTGGTTTCCTGCGACAGCGATTTTTCGGCGCTTGCCGCCAAGATTCGCGAAGGCGGGAAGGCGGCGTACGGCATGGGCGGCCCAAAAACGCCGGCGAGCTTCCGTAACGCCTGTACGAAGTTCTTCGAGCTTCGTCAGATCGGCAAGAAGGTTTCGACGAACACGGCGAGAAACGCCGCGCCTACCTGCCCACGCTGCGGAGGCAGGCTGACCGAGGCCTGGACCAAATCAAAATCCAAGTGCTACACGTGTACCGCATGCGGCGGCATGTCGTCCAGGATTGATGTGCTTAAAAAGACGGTGAGTCAGGAAAGCATGGCGGAGATGATCAGCGCCGCAAAGCGACATGAGCAGCCTGGATGCTCGTGTCCGAGCTGTGGTGCGTCAATGAGCATTCTCAAGGTGTCTGCCGGCAAGAGGCATGTCGAGGTCGACGTATGCGGTTCATGCCGTACGATCTGGTACGACAAGGGCGAGTTTGAGGCGCTTGTGCCCCAGGATGGACTGCTTAGCGCAACGGTAACGGCGGGAAAGGCGTATCGGCGCGAGACTGTTCTCGCCGTCGTGGCAGACTTGAGGAGCGGCCATTTGAAAGTCTTGAACAAGAAGTCGCTGGAAACAGTTCTGCGGGTTTCTTATCATGTACCGCTTCCAGACGTTTCGCCGATCATAGGCACCTTGCAGAGTCAGCGCGTCATACAGATTAACAACAAGACAGGCGCGGTTACGGTTGTTCGGCAAACGGAGCCGAAATGATGGTCTTTGCGTTCTTTGCGGCTAAAAACAATGAAAAAGATACGCTGCCCATATTTCGAATTGAACGACCTTGAGCGCGCGTACCACGACAAGGAGTGGGGAACGCCGTGCCGGAACGACCGCAGGCTCTTCGAGTACCTGATGTACGAAGTGCTGCAGTGCGGACTGAGCTGGGACACGATCATCCAGAAGCGCGCGGCGTTTCGCGTGGCGTTCGAGCGGTTCGACTTCGAGAAGATCGCCCGCTACGGCGAGCGCGACATCGCGCGCATCCTCGCCGTGCCGGGCATGATCCGCTCGCGCCGGAAAATCGATGCCATCATCCACGATGCGCAACGCTTCATCGCGCTCCGCCGCGAATGCGGCACGTTCTCGAAGTGGCTCTGGGCGTTTACGGACGGCAAGACGCTTCATAATCTCGACAACGCGAAATCCGACGACTGGACCGCACCGGCGCGCACCGAACTTTCCGACCGCATCGCCGACGAACTCAAGTCGCGCGGCTTCAAGTTCCTCGGCTCGGTCACGGTCTATGCCTTTATGCAGTCCGTCGGGCTCGTCAACGACCACGCCCGCTTCTGCTTCCGCTACAAGGAACTGCGACGACATGAGATGAGAACTTAACGCGAAAGGAAAAACGATGAAGAAGAACTTGCTCGGAATCGTAGGGGCGCTGGCGGTTGTGCTGGCTGGGTGTGTGCAGGTGGATGTCGCCGCTCGCGGCGGATTTGTCGCGCTCGCCGAGGCGGTGCCGGACGCGATTCTCGAGCCGCGTTACTATTCGACATACAACTTCGTCGGCGAACGCATCGACGGATACGAAGAGCCGTGCGCGCTTTTGACGAAGGAGGCCGCGCGTGCGCTCAGGGCGGTGAGCGACGACTGCGTGAGGCGCGGCTACAGGCTGAAGATATACGACGCATACCGTCCGCAGCGGGCGGTCGCGCATTTCGTCCGCTGGGCGGCCGATGTCGGCGACACGCGGATGAAGCCGTATTTCTACCGCGACCTCGACAAGTCCGTGCTGTTCGAGCGCGGCTACATCGCGGAGAAGTCGGGGCACAGCCGCGGCAGCACGGTGGACCTCACGCTCTTCGACATGAAGACCGGCAAGGAAGTCGACATGGGCGGCACGTTCGACTGGTTCGGCCTCGAATCGCATCCCGACTACAAAGGCGTAACGAAGGAGCAGTTCGCCAACCGCATGCTCCTCCGTGAGATCATGCTCGCCCACGGCTTCAAGCCCATCGCCGAAGAGTGGTGGCACTTCACGCTCGCGAACGAGCCCTATCCCGACACTTACTTCGACTTCCCGGTCATTCAACGCCATGAGTAACAAGACCGAGCTTCGGCGCGAGATGAAGGCGCGGCGAAGGGGGCTCGCGGCGGACGAGAAGGCCGCGGCCGATGCCGTCGTCTGCGAGAAGCTCAAGACGCGGGGCGACATCGGCTTTATGCTCGACCCGCTTGACTACGGTGGCGTATTGGCCGTCTATCTCGCCTCGCTCGACGAAATCAACATCGACCCATACATCGAGTACATGCTTCATGCGGGCGTCGAGGTTGTCGCGCCCCGCTGGAACGGCGAAACTTACGAACTCGCAAAGCTGAAGGGACTGGACGAGAAGAACCTGCGGCGCGGGCCGATGGGCATCCGCGAACCGATTGACGCCGACGTCGTGGAGCCGAAGAGCGTCTATGCATGGATCATCCCGGGTCTTGCGTTTACGCGCGGCGGAAAGCGCCTCGGCTATGGCGGCGGATGGTACGACCGATTCCTCGCATCCGCGCCGAAGGGCGCAGTCAAAATCGGCGTCGCCTATTCGTTCCAGATTGTCGATGACCTTCCAAGTGAACCGCACGACATCCAGCTTACCGACGTCGTTGACGGCTCTCTCGAAGACGATGCGCTTGAATTCAAGGAGATGGACGACGGTTTTCTGGCAAAGATCACGATAAAGGACCGAGTGCAACGTTTTAAGACGGTCGGTGTGTGTTTGTTGTGGACGCTTGTCGCGTCCGCCGTGGGATTCGCCGTACTCGGTTTAATGTATGGACTCGCGAAGGCCGGTGTTTTCATGCCGACGCGTCGTAGCCTGTTTATCGTCCTGCTCGTGATTCTCGCTGGCTTCGTATTCTCGGTTTCCGTGCTGATAAAGGCAATTGCCGCATGTGTGGAATGCGCGGCGGAAATCCGCTTCTCGCATGGCGAGGGTGTCTGCCGCCGAAAGCTATTTGGGCGGTTACCGCTCCCTGCGCGGCGTTTTACGCTGTCGCCCTGGTCGCAGGCAACGGGCGGAACGTGCGGCTCGAACCTGACGGACTCCGACTTCGACACTGTCAAAATATGGTCTGACGGAGAGTATGGTACACGTTGCCAGCCGCTGATTCGAACATACGCGTCCACGGCGTTTATGCTTGCCTTTCAGATCAATCTTGCGAACAAGTATGATGACGCATCATATATTGCCGCACGCAAGGCCCGCCTCGCCAATCTGCCGCGCGGGATGAAGATCCTTCCGGCGGATGATGGACAGGGACGGGTCGCCGTCATTCGTCCGTTATCGCCGAATATATCACTTGGCGGCGTCGGTGAAGCGCTCTGCGCGCTTATGCTGGCGACATTCATGCTATATATCCCGTGCGTCGGATGGGTGCTTGGCGGCGTAGTAGCGCTGACGACTCTCACCAGATGTCTTTACGGAATATTGAGGGGGCTTTTCGGCTGCGTCAGATGTGAAATTAAAAACGAGCGGATGAACTGTACATCTGGATTGTGGCCCTTTGTGCGGGAATGCGGAGTATCGCTTGAAGGCAAGAGCCTGAGGCTGGGAAGAGAGCTCGAGAGCCTGAGTGATTTGGTTGAAGAGGCAGGATGCAATCCATTCACCTGGTTGCCGCCGAAATTCAGACTGCCTCTCCGCCTCTGTGTTGAAGAAGCGGTTGCACAAAATACATTGCGTCGCGACGCAATGCCGACGATTGCGCGATTGTAGTCACAATCGAGACGATTTCCCCTTGCATTGCGAGGGGAAATTTGGTTTAATATGTCACATATTCAAGGCATAAAGTATGAAAGATGCGGTTAATGTCACAGGAGTGAGGCCTAATGAATAGAATAGATGACATATCTGATGAAGCCCTGCTGAAGGAGGTCGGGCGCCGAGTTGCGTATTTACGCATTTCTGCGAGGATGAAGCAAGAGGAGCTGGCCGCGAAGGCCGGCCTGTCGCGCTATGCGCTTTCTCGCCTTGAGAATGGCGCAGGCGGCATTCGCCTTGATTCTTTTCTTTCGGTTCTTCGCTGCCTAAATGTTTTGAACAGGCTGTCGATTGTGTTGCCAGAGCCCTCTCCTACGCCGCTTCAGGTTGCGGAACTGGAAAAACATGCGATGAAGATGCCAAAGCGCGTGCGGACTGTTCGCGCCAGGACAGTACGTATGTGGGGCGATGGACAGCCTGCGCAATGAAAATGAGGTGTCGAGATGCATAATACCGCGAATGTCTATCTTTGGGGAACGCATGTGGGGACCGTGCTCCTTCAGGATGAAAGTCCGATTGCGAAATTCCAGTACGCCGACGAATTCCTCGACATGGGCGTTGAGGTGTCTCCACTCATGATGCCGCTTTCGTCGTCGGTGTTTGAATTTCCCGAACTGCCCATCAAGTCGTTTCATGGACTTCCCGGACTCTTGTCGGATTCGCTGCCGGACAAGTTCGGCAACAAGGTGATTGCCGCATGGTTGCGAGAACAGGGTAAGCGTCCAGAAGACTTGAACGCCGTGGACAGGCTCTGCTATGCGGGGCGGCGCGGGATGGGCGCGCTTGAATACAAGCCGGCGCTTGTCGACAAGGAAGATGCAAGCGAACGGCTGACGGTTGATGCGCTTTCGGAACTCGCAGACAGGGTTCTCAAGATGCGCGAAGACGCGAAGGCGTCGCTTGTTCCGGGCATCAGCGAATATGCCTCGATTCTCAAGGTCGGTTCTTCCGCAGGCGGCGCGCGCGCGAAGGCGCTCATCGGGTGGAACGAGGCGACGGGCGAGGTGCGGTCCGGACAGGTCGCGCTTCCCGAGGGATTCGGCTACTGGCTTATCAAGTTCGACGGGCTCACGGGAAACGGCGACAAGGAAGGCGACGACAAATGGGGCTACGGGCGCGTAGAATACGCCTACCATCTGATGGCCCGCGCGGCGGGAATCGAGATGACCGAGTGCCGGCTCTGGAACAAGCGCCACTTCATGACGAGTCGTTTCGACAGACTCCAGGACGGCGGCAAGCTGCATGCCCAGACGCTCGGAGCTCTTGCGCACATGGATTTCAACGATCCCGCTGCATATTCGTATGAACAGGCGTTTCGTGTCACGCGTCGCGTCGTGAACGATGCGCGCGCCAACGAGCAGCTCTTCAGGCGCATGGCGTTCAACGTGCTGGCGTGGAACTGCGACGACCACGTGAAGAACATCGCGTACCTCATGGACCGGCGCGGCGAGTGGTCGCTCGCCCCTGCGTACGACGAGTGCTACGCGCACAATCCGGAAGGCGACTGGACCTCGCGCCACCAGATGTCCGTGAACGGAAAGCGCATCGGCATAACGGACGACGACATCCTCTCCTGCGCGCGCTTCGCGAACATGCGAGAGCGCAAGGCGCGCGCGGTTCTCGACGAGGTCAGGAGCGCGGTGCGCGACTGGCCGCGCTTCGCCGCCGAGGCGGAGGTCCGCGATGACTTCGCCGATGCAATCTCGCGGCGGCTCAGCCAACCGGGCGATTCCGGCGCATAGGTTTTGTCAGCTTCCCCGCGCATAACATAAAAATTACGCAAGATTGCGTATCGCACAAATGCGTAATTAATGATATAATGCCTAGCGCAAGGAGGGTACAGGATGAAGATGCCATTCAGATGCGGATGCGTGGTTGACGGGGAATACTTCTGCCCGCGTCCGCATTGCAAGCCCCGGCGCCATCAAACGGGCGCTCAATAGCCTTGTCGCGTCGCGTCTCATCTGCCAAAACCGCACCGAGTACACGTTCTCAAACCCATTCTTCAGGGAATGGCTGAAGGTTAATGCATGAGAGACACGCAAGATGGAACCAGAAGAAAATGGATGAACGAGGTTGCAATTTGAAGATAGTTCAGCCCCTAAATCGAGGGGAAATATCATCACAAGAAGGAGTGTGATGGGCTATGACTGAAAAGCAAATCAAGCATATATTGGAAATATACCACCGCAAGGCCATGCGCGAGCCTACCAAACGACTTCGTGCAGCCATTGAGCAGGCGTCTAAAAAGCGGTGCTGGTACAACGGGTGGAAACACGAGGGGGACCGCGCGGACTACGGCATCCTTTACGGTCCGATGCGCGAGTTTCTTTCCGAAGCCCAATTCAGCGACATTTGCGCGATGTGCGATTTTCTTCTGGCGAAGGCAAATAAGCAAATAGAAAAATCAGATGACGATGGCGACTGCGCCGGACAGGCGCGCTACTGGATGGAGAGAATGTTGAAGGCGCTCATGAAGTGCGAGGGAAGCCTGGCGGAGAAAATCGGATGGCTGGAGGACTTCCAAAAGCGCGACAGCTATTTTTTGGCCGATTTCGCCAAGACCATGTTGGACAAGAAGAACACTCTGTCGCAGGAAGATTGGTCGCGGCTGGCGGACATGAAGATCGCGGAGTTCAGGAAAACGCCAAAAGGCGAGGACGATGGCAGAAGCGACAATGACATCAATGGCTGGCTTGACGACAAAGTGTCTGTTGATGAGATTGAAGCCGCGCTTCGCAATGCCGGACGTGAAGACGAAATAACGCCGTTCAGAAGATCCATCCTCGGGCGATTCGGCAATGCAGAATGGATAGCTGAAGCTCTTCTCGCCGATGGTCAGACGAAGGAGGCGGAAGAATGGTTTGAGAAACATCTTGAAAAGGATCGGGTCTCGACAACGGCGCAGGCACGCATGCGTGGGTTTGCCATTTCACGCGGCGATTTGATCAAGGCGGCGGCATTTGACGCGGAGGCGTTCTTTGACAATCCTTCCGTCGACGGGTATGATCAACTGATGGCTATTTGCAGCGTAGGGAATGTCGCAGATGCCGTCCACAAGGTTGTTTTTCGCGCGTTGGAAAGCGGAGTCCGTCCAGATTTCGAGGAAACCAAATCCGCAGATTGGCCTTTGCCGATTGTGGCTTTGGGTCGTCGCATTGTTGAAGAGCCTACACCATCCTTCGAGTTGCTGGCTGAATTGGCATGGCGAGAACATCGTCCGGAGGAGGCGCTTTCATATTACAAGCGTGCAGTCGCGCAACATCATAAGGATGAATACGGAAAAGTCTATGAGTTTGATTGGAGCATGGCCAATCGCGTTGCTCCGATATGGCCAGAAGAGGCGATGGCAATTTGGGAGCGGATTATTTCGATAAGTACGGGCGCTTGGCAGGGCGATTACGACAATATTGCCAGGGCGTTGCGCTGCATGAAGCCTATATTCTTCATTAATGGGGAGGCAAAGGCTTTTCGGGCAAAAGTCCGGGATTTGATCGAGAAAAACAAGAAGCGCCGGAATCTCGTCGAGGCGCTTGAAAAGATCTTGTCTGATCGAGACTGTGGCTAGGAATCAATTGCTGCGGCTCGCACATTGCACATGTTGGCGAGATCGTCGTGGCAAATATCGCAAAGCGAACATAAATTACGGACAGGCATACAACGCATGAAGAAGATACGCTGCCCATATTTCGAGCTGAACGACATGGAGCGCGCGTACCACGACAAGGAGTGGGGAACGCCGTGCCGGAACGACCGCAAGCTCTTCGAGTACCTGATGTACGTGGTGCTTCAGTGCGGCCTGAGCTGGGACACGATCATCCAGAAGCGCGCGGCGATACGCACCGCGTTCGAGCGGTTCGACGGAAGATTCCAAGGCAGAAGATGATGCAGACATGACAAGAAGGTAGAGACATGAGCAAAGAAAGACCAACCGCAATAGAGGTGCGCGGAGCGAAGAAGAACAACCTCAAGAACATCGACGTCGACATTCCGCTCGGGAAGATCGTCGGCGTTGCGGGTGTTTCGGGGAGCGGCAAGTCGTCTCTCGCGCTGGGCATCGTCTATGCCGAGGGATCGCGTCGCTACCTCGAATCGCTCTCCACCTACACCCGCCGGCGCATGACGCAGGCGGAGCGCGCGGAAGTGGACGACGTACGCTACGTGCCGGCCGCGCTCGCACTTCGGCAGCGTCCGGGCGTCCCCGGCATCCGCTCCACGTTCGGCACCTCGACGGAGCTTCTCAACTCGCTCCGTCTCATGTACTCGCGCCTCGCGTCGCACCGCTGCCCGAACGGACACTATCTCGCGCCGTCGCTGGACGTCGCGGCGGAACGCGAGCTTGTCTGTCCCGAATGCGGCGCGCGCTTCTTCGCGCCCGGCGCGGAGGAACTCGCCTTCAATTCGCAGGGCGCGTGCAAGCGCTGCGACGGAACGGGCGTCGTGCGGGAAGTCGACATGGATACGGTCATCCCGGACGATTCGCTCACGATCGACGAAGGCGCCGTCGCGCCGTGGCAGTCGCTCATGTGGTCGCTCATGAAGGACATCGCGCGCGACCACCTCGGCGTAAGGACGGACGTCCCGTGGCGCGACCTCACCGACCGCGAGCGCGACATTGTCCTTCACGCGCCGCCGGAAAAGCACCACATGGTCTATCAGATCAAGAAGGACGGACGCTCCGGCGAAATGGACTTCACCTTCTTCAACGCCGTCAACACCGTCGAAAACGCGCTCAAGAACGTGAAGGACGAGAAGGGCATGAAGCGCGTTGCGAAGTTTCTGAAGGAAGGCCCCTGCCCCGACTGCGGCGGCACGCGTCTCTCGGAACGCGCCCGCGCGCCGCTCCTGCGCGGCATTCCGCTCGACAAGGCGTGCGAAATGACGCTCGCCGAGGCGAAAGAATGGGTGCGCGGCGTTCCCGCGTCCCTGCCGAAGCCGATGCGTCCGATGGCGGAACGCATCTGCGAATCGTTCCACGATACGTCGCGCCGGTTGATTGAACTCGGTCTTTCGTATCTCTCGCTCGACCGCGCCGCATCGACGCTCTCCACCGGCGAGCGCCAGCGCATGCAGCTCGCCCGCGCCGTCAGAAACCGAACGACGGGAGTCCTGTACGTCCTCGACGAGCCGTCCATCGGACTCCACCCGTCGAATCTGGAAGGGCTGACGGGCGTAATGGACGATCTTGTAGCCGACGGCAACTCGGTTCTGCTTGTCGATCACGACACACAGGTGCTCGCACATGCCGACTGGATTGTGGAGCTCGGTCCGGAAGCCGGCGCGAAGGGCGGCAATCTAGTTGCGGAAGGTACGGTGGCGCAGATTGCGAAGAACCCCAAATCGCAGATAGGACCTTTTTTAGCCACAAAGAACACAAAGAGCGCAAAGAATGAATCTCTGCGTCCTCTGCGTTCTTTGCGGCAAAAAGATCCAGAAATTAAACTTTCCACCTCGGCGATTCACACCGTGCAACCCCTTGAGGTGTCGTTCCCGAAGGGCAAGCTCTCGGTCGTGACGGGCGTTTCGGGAAGCGGCAAGACCACGCTGATTCTTGAAAGCCTCGTGCCGGGACTTGCCGCGCAGATCGGGAAACGCGCGCTCCCCGCGCACGTCCGTGCGCTTTCTGCGCCCGGCATCGCGCAGGTGAAGCTCATCGACGCGAC
>JAFRJH010000201.1 GCA_017432385.1 Kiritimatiellia bacterium | reverse complement strand
TCCAACTCGTCTGCTTCTTCATACTTGTCGGCGTCGGGATAGACTACGTGATCTTCCACCGAGCCGGAGGATCGAGCCGCGTCGTCATGGCGAGCTTCCTCACGTCCTTCATCGGGTTCGGGACCCTCGCGCTCACGTCGTTCCCGGTCACGCGCGGCATGGGCGTAACGCTTGCGTGCGGACTCCTCTTCTCGTATCTGTTCTCCATGCCGGGACGGCGACAGTCCCCGCCGGACCGGGGACAGGCCCCTGTCCCGTCCTCCGCCAACTGGGTTGACCAGCCGCAGCGCGGCGCGGGGAAGATAAGGATGTGGGCGATATTCACGACGTACAGAATGCTCGGCAAGTCGTTCACGAAGTTCGTCTGCTTCTTCATCGTGCTCTGCGTCTATCCGTGGGCGAGGCCGGTGAAGGAGGCGCTGCGCGAGTTCGCTGAGGCCGTCGGCGGGAGAACTCCGCGGCTATTCGCCTTCAGGGTGATGCTTAACTTCGCGTGGGCGATGGCTGACAAGATGGACGCCTGCTGCCTGAGGAGGAGCCTTCCGGAAATGACGGTCGCGGGCGACAGGGAGTGGATGAAGGGCGGATGCTTCCTCCTTCCCACCCACGTCGGCTGCATAGAGGTCCTGCCCGCCCTCTCTGGTTCGGATGCCGACCGCGAACAACGAAACGCTCCCTCCGGCCCCCTCGTCCACGCCTTCCAGCAGATGGGGCGCGACGCGATATACACGGAATATTTCACGAGACACCTCGATCCGTCGGCGATGGCCCTCCACGCGGTCGAGGACATAGGCGTGGAGACGGCGGTGGAGATGAAGGAGGCGATCGGCCGCGGCGAGATCGTGCTGATGGCGGGGGACAGGCTCCCGGCGACGCGCGCCCGCGGCAGATCCGCCGCGGCGAGGGATCTGAGGCACATGTTCCTGGGACGCGAATGCGTCTGGCCGAAGGGCGTATTCCGCTTCGCGAAGCTCATGGAGGCGCCGGTCTACGCGATAGTGTGCGCAAGGACGGGGTGGAATGCATACCGCGTCGAGGCGAGGCGGCTGGACGGCGCCGACCTCCTCGGCGGCTATGTCGCGTTCCTCGAGGAGCAGGCGCGGGCCTATCCGCTGCAATGGTTCCAGTTCTACCGCTTCTTTATGCCGCAGACTTCGCTTGGGTAATCATATTCGTTTCGTTGTGGTGCATGGCCCAGCCCGGGGCAAATGGTATAATCCGCCGCAGAAACCATCAACAACGGAAGCGAGGGCGAAGTGGCAAGAAACATACTGGTGACAGGTTCGTCGCACGGCATCGGCGCGGGATGCGCAATTGCGTTCGCGCGGGACGAGGGCGCGAACGTCGGAATCTGCGGCAACAGGGACGCGGCGGGCGCGGAGGCGGTTGCCAAGGAGTGCGAGAAGTACGGCGTGAAGACGAAGGTCGACCTCGGCGACGTCGGTTCCCACGACTTCTGCAGGGCGACGATGGAGGACTTCATCGCGACGTTCGGGAAGATCGACGTCCTCGTGAACAACGCGGGCGGCGCGCTGAAGATACCCGACGGACCCAAGGGCGAGTTCAAGGACATGCCGATGGACTACTGGGACAGCCAGATGGCGCTGAACCTCAACTCCGCGGCGTATCTGTCGCGCTACGCAGTCGCCGACATGATCGAGAAGAAGACGGAAGGGCGCATCGTGAACATCTCGTCCGTGCACGGCCAGGTCACGTGGGTCCATCGCCGCATGCTCCCGTATTCCGCGGCGAAGGCGGGCCTCAACATGTTCACGAGGGCGCTCGGCGTGGAGGTCGCCAAGTACGGCAGCCGCGTGAACTGCGTCGCGCCCGGTCTCATCTACACGAAGATCATGTCCCGCTATTCCGAGTCGGACATACAGGGCTTCAACCACAAGATCCCGGTGGGGCGCGGCGGTTCGGTCGAGGAGATCGTCCCGGCGATCCAGTTCCTGGCGGACGTCGAGAAGACGCGCTTCATAGTCGGGCAGGTCATCTGCGTGGACGGCGGACAGTCCTGCGACGGCTCGATAGAGTCCATGAACTTCCCCGTCGCCGCCGGGGCCTGAAGCGGCCCCCGGGCTACTGCAGGAAGGGATTGCCTAGTTTTTCGGCGCCGATCGTCGTCTCGGGGCCGTGCCCCGGGACGACGACAGTCTCGTCTGGAAGCGCCGCGACGAGCCGGCGGAGCGAGTCCATGAGCGTCGGCATGCTGCCGCCGGGGAAGTCGGTGCGGCCTACGGAACCCGCGAAGAGCGTGTCTCCCGACATCAGGAGCCGGTCGCCCTCGAAGTAGTAGCAGACGCCGCCCGGCGTGTGCCCGGGCGTCTCTATGGCGCGCGCGGCGTCGAGCCCGCGGCAGTCGCGGATGTTCGACGGCATCTGGATCGCGGGATACATCGGCTCCATCCTGTTCAGCGGATGGGTGATCACCTTCGCGTCCTCCGGATGCACATAGACCGGCAGGTCCGGCCAGCGGCGCTGCAGCTCCGGTATTGCGCCGATGTGGTCGAAATGGGCGTGCGTGAGAAGTATCGCCTCCGGAACGAGCGCGTTTCCGTCAAGCGCGGACATGATGGCCGCGGCGTCGAAACCGGGATCGACCACGAACGCCCGGCCGCCTTCGTGGACAATGGAGCAGTTGACCTCGAACGGCCCGACCTCTATGGTGATTCTCTTCATGCGCGCTATTTTACCATACTTTCGCCGCGCTGTGTCGCCTCGGCGACGGACTTGACCGCGAGGCGCGCCGTCGCGAACGCAATCGTGAGGTTGTATCCGCCGGTCGGCCCGTCGACGTCCATTACCTCCCCTGCGAAGTATAGCCCGGGCACGAGTTTCGACTGCATGGTGCGCGGATCTATCTCGGACGTGTCGACGCCGCCGATCGTGACTATGGCCTCCTTCACCGGGCGTGGCCTGAGCCCGCCGTACCTCAGGCGCTCGCGGTCGAACCAGACCTCCAGCTCCAGCGCCTCCTCCTGCCCGCCCCCGCGCAGCCGGTGCTCGATGAACCGCTGCGCGTTGTAGACCGCCGCGCCCGAGAGTCCGAACGACTCGCAGTCGACCTCTCCGCGGCAGTCGAAGAGGACGTGGCCCGACGGATCGAGGACCTTCGCGCGCCCGTCCTCGAAGCGGCGTCCGGCGAGCCGCGTCACGCGCGGGTCCGAGG
>JAFRJH010000200.1 GCA_017432385.1 Kiritimatiellia bacterium | reverse complement strand
GCTGCCACGTGTCGTCGATCATGAAGATGCCGGGGGGCAGGCCGTGGTCGATCATCGACTTCGCGTACGCGAGGATGTCCTTCTCGTTCTGGCGGTAGGTGAGCTCGATCCACGTGTTGTACTGCGGCGCGGAGAAGTACAGGAGCTCGGGCTCCCCTCCGGACGGGGGGAACCATGTCCTCGACCCGTAGCGGTACGCCTCGGCGAGGCTGCGCCCGGCGTCCTCCTTGAGGACGATCTCGCCCTTGTCGGAGACAAGCGCGATCTCTCCGTTCGCGATCTTCACGCCGACGGGTTCCGCGCACCAGACGGCCCGCCCCCTGTCGGAGCACAGGAACGAGAGCGACTGGTGCCCGTAGTTGTCCTTGCGCAGGTCGCACGAGAAGTCCGTCTTTTCTGTGAACGGCATTTCGCGTCCGAAGCCGCTGCACACGCCCCACCACTTCTCGCCGGGCAGCATCTTGACCGAAAGCGAATCCGCGTTCGCGGCCATCGCCGCGCCGACCGCCGCCAGAAGCGCTCCGCATACGGCCCTCATCCGGAAACTGGACATGACAGGTTCTCCTCCCTCCTACTGCATGGTTGCGGCGAACAGCGCCGTGACTGTCCGCTATTCTATCAAAATCCCCCTGACGTGAACAATAGCCGCCTTCGGGTCTCGGCCCCGGAATCAGAGAAACCGGGTCTCCTCGCCGTCCTTCTGCCACAGCCGCACCCAGTCGACCCAGTATTCTATCGGCAGCCTGTCCGCCTCCGTGATGCGCATGGGCTCCGGACACCACCCGTGGCCGGGCGTGAATATCTCGTTGTTGATGTGGATGTTGTGGAAGTCCTGGTGTCCGGCCATGCCCAGGCCTTCCTTCGGACAGTAGTCGTGCGCCTCGGCGCCTCCTCGCGCACCGAGGCGGCATCGCTCGCCCTTTCCCTCGACATCATCTGACGAGGATGCGGCGAGAAGGTCGCGGCGGACGCGTCAGCAGACGTGGTGGACGAAGAGCGAATGAAGCCCGAGCACCACGGAATCCTCGGGATGCGCGGCGGTTATGAACTTCAGCTTCCCCCAGGGCGTCCAGGCGTGGTCGAGGACATACCGCTCGGCCGCCTCGATGAGCGCGGAGAAGCGCGAACCGCCTCCGGAGAAGATGACCGTCTCGGCGTCGAAGGCGTGGACCAGCGACACCGCTCCGGCGCCGAGCGCCTTCGTCTGGATGTCGAAGAGCCGCCGGGCCTTCGCGTCGCCGGCGAGGTAGTCCCTCTCCAGGCGGGCGAAGTCGTAGTCCGGGTCTTCGGCCAGCTCCTTGAGCGCCCAGGTGCCCGCGTATGCCTCAAGGCACCCGGTTCCGCCGCATATGCACCTGCGCCCGTTGTCGTAGGCTATCGAGAAATGCCCGCCCAGGAGACCGGCCATGCCGTGCTTGCCGCGGTAGACCCTGCCCTGGCAGACGGCCGCCGTTCCGATGCCAGTCCCGAGAATGAGCATCACGGCGTCGGTCTCGCCGGCCGCGGATCCGTAGTTGATCTCGCCGATGATCGCCGCGCGCGCGTCGTTGACAAGCTTCATCTCGAGCCCGAGCGCGGCGCGCGCCCACTCCGGAAGGTCGATCCTGTCCGCTCCCGCGTACTTGCCGCTGCAGTGGATGACGTGCCGCGTCGCCTCGTCGAGGATGCCGGGGAAGGCGATGCCGAGCCCCCTCCACTCGCCGGGATGCCGCTCCATCATGGCGCGGCACCTCTCCGCAAGGTTCGAGAGCACGTTCTCCATCCCGGAGTTCGTCTCTATCGGCGAGACCTCGTTCTCCAGGACGACGCCGTTCTCCACGGCGGCAAGCTTGAGCCTCGTCCCGCCCAGGTCTGCGCACAGGGTCCTCATGCGCGGATCTCCCCAGACGCCGTGCGGACGATCCGCTCGTATTCGCCGGCCTGCGCCTCCATCGACTCGACCATCCTGAACTGCGTGTGGGCGCGAACGAGGTTGTGTTCGGGATACGCCGTGCGGAAGTAGGTGTCGCCGGCGAGGTAGTCGGTCAGGAACCGGATGCCGATCGTGAGCGTTATGAGCCGCCCGGAGAACGCGAGGTTCGCCTTCTCCGCCTCGGTGAGGAACCTGGCCTCGGCGAGATAGCCGCGGACGAGCGCCTCGAAGTACTCCTTCCTGGAATACACCTTCGAAAGGTCCCTCTCGTCCTCGGCGGCGGCGGCTGTCGAGGTGCGGACCATGTCGCCGAAGTCGTAGAGCGCCGAGCCCGGCATCGTCGTGTCCAGGTCTATTACGACGTTCGTCCCGTCCGGCGCCAGCATTACGTTGTTGATCTTCGTGTCGTTGTGGGTGATGCGCTCGGGTATCTCGCCCTTCTCGAGCATCTTCACGATCTTCGCGGCCTCGTCGCGCCGCGCGTCGACGAACGCGAGCTCCGCCGAGACCCCGGACCGGCGCCCCGCAACGTCCGCCGCGGCGGCCTCGTCCAGCAGCCGGAGGCGGTCGACCGTGTCGTGGAACCTGGGGATGATGTCGCCGAGGCGGGGCGCGGGGAGGTCGGCGAGGTCGTTCTGGAACTTCGCGAACGCCCCGGCGGCGAGCGCGGCCTCGCGCGGGCTGGTCACGATGTCGACAGAGGTGTAGCCCTCGAGGAACGCGTAGAGGCGCCACGGGTTCTCGTAGCCGACGACCTCGAGGGACTTAACGCCCTTCGCCTTCAGGAACTGCGTCACGCGCAGTATGTTCGCCTTCAGCATCTCCTGCGGGAAGATGTCCGTGTTGACGCGCTGGAGTATGTAGCGCACTCCGCGCCTGGTCTCGACCTTGAACGTGTCGTTGATGTGTCCGGAGCCGTAGCGGCTCACGTCCGTCTGGTCCGTGACCCCCATCGACGCAAGCGCCGCGTCAAGCTGCTCCCTGGTGTAGACTCTGCTGCCCATATCGATGCCCCCGTCAGAAAAGCCTGGCCGGATACTCCCCCGCGGCGACGAGCTTCGCTATCTCGCCGACGACGAACGGCTTGTCCTCGCGGTAGGTCACGCCGAACCAGCTGGAATCGGTGGGCAGGACCGCGCAGTCCGCCTTCCCCTCCTTGATGAGCTCGTCGACGACGAACGGTATGTACCACTCGCTCTTCATCTCCGTCCCGCGCGCGGCGAGGAACTTCGGGAAGCGCTCCTCCAGCTCGGAGAACAGCCGGGGCGTGAAGCCCCAGCAGTTCATCGAGACGCGCGCGTCAAGCGGGACCTTCACCGGATTCGCCTCGTCCTCGCGGTTCTCCGCCGAGTCGCCGGCCCTCACGAGCTTCGTCATCTCCACGACGCCCTCCAGCTTGCCGCCGGACGATATACGGCATACGCCGCGCGCGACCGACCCGTTCTCCGACAGCGTCAGGTCGAGGCGGTACGCCGCCATCGCGAAGTGGAGCGACGAGGGGTCGACGGACGAGAGGAAGGCGCCGAGCTTCGCAAAGGCGTCGCGTCCGTAGAAATCGTCTGCGTTAATCACCGCGAAGGGCTCCTTCACGGCGCCGCGCGCCGCGCGGACGGCGTGCGCCGTGCCCCACGGCTTCGTGCGCCCTTCCGGGAGCGTGTAGGGCGACGGCAGGTCGCCGAGGTCCTGGTAGCAGTAGTCCACGGGAACGAGCCCCTCGTACTTCCGTCCGACCTTCTCCCTGAACTCCGCCTCGAAGTCCCTGCGGATTATGAATACGACCTTCCCGAATCCGCCGCGGACCGCGTCGAACACCGAGTAGTCGAGAATGGCCTCGCCGGACGGTCCGACCGGATCGACCTGCTTCAGACCGCCGTAGCGCGAGCCCATGCCCGCGGCGAGAACAACTAGCGTAGGTTTCATACTGTCTCCTTCCGGATGGTTCTGCATCAGACCTTCAGCGCGGCGTCGTCCTTGCTGACATCGCCCACTCCAAGGTCCATCTTCTTCAAATCGACGTTCACGACGCCCCACGGCTCGACGTTGCGCCAGTTCCCGCGCGTGAAGTCGGGGATCGACACCGGCTTCGAGCCCCTGCGCACCGACGTCTCGGTCAGCTCGCACAGGCAGCTCGTCGCCG
>JAFRJH010000023.1 GCA_017432385.1 Kiritimatiellia bacterium | reverse complement strand
GGTGCAGCCGTCGGGGCGGGGGCGACCGCCGCCGCGGGTGCGGGCGCAGGCTTGGCCGCTTCCGCTGCGGGCGCGGCTGGGGTCTCCACGGGCGTGATTACCTTGGCGCATGCCAGCTTGAGGGACCGCGGGGCGGTTATGCGCAATGCGTCGCGCTCCGGCAGCATGAAGGATTCGCCGGTGCGCGGATTGCGCGTTTTGCGGGGTTTGCGACGCACGACTTCAAGCTTGCAGATGCCGGGGAGAACGAACGTGTTGGAGGCTTCGCGCCGCGCAATGGCGACAAGTGCGTCCAGAATGGCGTTGACGTTGGTCTGGGGCAGTTCGCATGTCCACGAGAGTTCCTTTACGAGTCTTGATCTCGTGAACTGCTTTTTAGCAGGTTTCTTTTCTTTCATGGCTCCATGCCTCCAATCTATGTTCTCCACGCCGCACCCTGCCCGATGCCTGAAGGGTGCACTTCAGGTTCGTCCTTGCGAAAAAAACGTCCGTTTTCCGAAGGACGAATTCCGCTCATGGCTCTATGCCCGCAAGAACTGAGCATACTATACCGAATTTTGTGTTCGTTTGTCAACGCATAGTTTTACGTAATATCGTCACTTTTTACGGAATGAGGCCGGCGCGGCGATTCTGCCGCGGACGGATTTGGTATAATGTGCGCGGTTTATATGCCTTGGTTCAACAAAGTTCCGTCTCTTCTTCGCGGGCGTCTGCCTCGCATCTTCCTGTGGATGCGCAGGGTGTGCGCAGCCCTTGTCGCCGTTGTTGCGGCAGTGCTGCTTGTGTCGTGGTTCGCCATTGACTGGACCGGCGAGGGTGCCGACGAGTATCCCGGCGGAATCGTCCTGCGCGATTCGGCCGGCGAGGTCCTGCGCGTCTCTCTCGGTCCAGGCGACGTGGACTGCCGTCCGTACTACGAGGCCGATCCGGACGACTGGATCGTGAAGGCGCTCGTTGCGAGCGAGGACGGAGAGTTCTGGACGCACTGCGGGGTGAGGCCTCTCTCCATCGCGCGCGCCCTCTGGCAGAATGTCGCCTGCCGTCGCCGGATTTCCGGCGCCTCCACCATTTCGATGCAGGCGGTGCGGCTCATAAAGCCCCACCGGAAGACATACTTCGCGAAGTGGGTGGAGGCGGTGCAGGCCGTGAAGATGGAGCGCAGGAAGTCCAAGCGCTGGATTCTCTCCCAGTATCTCACCCGCGCCCCGTACGGGTCGAACTTCGTGGGGATCGAGGCCGCGGCGAACGGATGGTTCGGGAAGGGGGCCAAGGATCTCGGCATCGGGGAGGCCGCCATGCTTGCCGGAATCGTGCAGGCGCCGTCGCGTTTCCGTCCGGACCGCACGTCGGACGAAGTCGACAGGAACGGACGCGGACGAGGCTACGAGGGCGCGATCAAGCGCCGGGACTACGTGCTTTCGCGGATGCTGGCGATGGGCTACATAACCGAGGAGCAGATGGAGGGCGCGAAGGGCGTTCGGCCCGTCGTATGCCGCGCGCCGCGGCCGTTTCTCCACCCGTACTACTGCGACTACTACCTCCGGCAGGTGCTGGGGCGCGACCGCGAGGCGCAGCGGAGGAGCGGTGACTTCGTCACGCCGCTGGACGCGGACGTGCAGCGCATGTGCGAGAACGCCGTCGCCGAGGCCGCGCAGGACGGCGGCTTCTCCTCGGCTGCCGTCGTCATGAGGGTGGATACCGGCGACGTCATCGCGCTCGCGGTGAGCGGCGACTACTTCGGCGGCGAGGGCGGACAGGTCAACGCGGCGCTTTCGCCGCGGCCCGCGGGGTCCACCCTCAAGCCGTTCCTCGCCGCGCTCGCCATGGAATGCGGAATAGCCGGACCGGAGACGCTGATCCCCGATGCGCCCCTTGTCGTCGACGGATACCGCCCGGCGAACTTCGACGGACGCTACCGCGGCGACGTCACGCTCGCCGACTCGCTTGTCCTCTCCCTCAACATCCCGTTCGTCCGCCTCTGCCGCCGTACGGGGCTAGAGCGGTTCGGAACGCGCCTGAGGGAACTCGGCCTTCTCCACGTGGATCCCGACTTCGGGAAGTACGGGCTCGGCCTGGCGATCGGCAACGCCGAGGTGACGCTCGTCGAGCTCGTCGGCGCGTACAGGTCGATGGCGGCGTCGCGTTCGGCGGCGGACTACCTGGTTGCGGAGGCGCTGTCTGGCCCGGAGCGCTCCCGCGCGGCGCTGGGGCACGTCGCCGCGGCGAATCTGCCGCGGTTCGCATGGAAGACGGGGACGTCTAGCGCGTACCGCGACGCGTGGACGGTCGCGTGGAACCCGCAGTACGTAGTCGGCGTGTGGTGCGGACACCTCTCGGGCGGATTCGGCGACGAGCGGGTGGTCGGCGCTAAGGCCGCAGCCCCCGTCGCGTGGAAGATCGCGCGCTCGCTGTATCCGCGCGGGGAAGGGCCGTGGTTCGTAGGTACGGACGAGGCGGAGCGGCTCCGTGCGCGCGCACCGGCCCGTCTCGGCGGCGCGGAGAGGCTGGCGGTGGCCAGTCCTGGCAACGGGACGGTCTTCGCGCTTGTGAAGGACGTGCCGCAGCAGCGTGTCGTCTGCCGCGCGGTTGGGGAGCTGGCGGCGGGACGCCTCTGGTGGTTTCTTGACGGCGCGCCTGTCGGCGAGACGGACGGGGGGGCGCCGTTCGTGCTCGACCTGCCTCCTGGCGGGCACACGATAGCCGTCTCATCAGCGGACGGCACATCCGCCGAGAGCTCGGTCAGTGTCGAGTAGGGCCGTCCATTTTGCGCTCCCCATTGCATCCTGCGCGCGATTTTGGTATATTATCCGCCGTCCTGCGACTGTCTCAGGAGGTTATCCCTGCCGCGGGTGCCCGGAATTCGGGCGTTCGGTGTCCCGTGTCGGGACCACTGGCAGGGTTCGCTTCCCGGTACGCAGAATGCAAAAGAAAGAAAAGTCACAAATGAAGATCGACAAGGCCGCAATCAAGTCCGAATACCAGCGCCATGACCGTGATACGGGTTCCTCCGAGGTCCAGATCGCGATTCTCACGAAGGAGATCGAGGCTCTCACCGCCCACCTCAAGGCGAACAAGAAGGACCACAGCTCACGCTACGGCCTCCTCCGCAAGGTCCAGAACCGCCGCAACCTCCTCGACTACCTCAAGCGCGAGAACGAGGCGGGATACAAGGAGCTCATCAAGAAGCTCGGCCTCCGCCGCTAAAGGGGGCCACCTCCGCCAAGGACGGGGTCCGGGGGCCCTGGAGCCCCCGATCGTCCCAGGGAATTGACAAACAAAAGAAAAGAAAAAAGACATGGAAGGCACAAAGAAATTCCAGGTTGACATCGCGGGGACGCCCCTCGTGATCGAGACCGGGCTCCTGGCGCAGCAGGCCGCCGGAGCCGTCACCGTATCGTACGGTGACACGACCGTCTTTACGGCGGTCACCAACACCGACACGCCCCGGGAAGGCATCGACTTCTTCCCGCTGCAGTGCGAGTACCGCGAGAAGTTCTACGCCGCCGGCAAGTTCCCGGGCGGGTTCTTCAAGCGCGAGGCGCGTCCGACGAGCAAGGAGATCCTCACGGCCCGCATGTGCGACCGTCCGATCCGTCCGCTCTTCCCCGACGGATACTACAACGACGTCCAGGTCAACTCGACTCTCATCCAGTCCGACGGCACGCGCGAGGCCGACTTCCTCGCGGTGAACGCGTCCTCGGCCGCTCTCCACATCTCCGAGATTCCGTTCATGGGTCCGATTGGATGCGTCAGGATCGGCCGCGTCGACGGGCAGTGGGTCATCAACCCCACGCACGAGCAGAAGGCGAAGAGCGACATCGACCTTCTCTACGCGGGTCTCCGCGGCAAGTTCCTCATGATGGAGGGCTCCGCTTCCGAGATCAGCGACGAGGACTTCGTCGCGGCGCTCAAGCGCGCCCACGAGGAGGTCGAGAAGATCATAGACCTCCAGATCGAGATGCGCCGCGCGCTCGGCAAGCCCGACAAGGACATCAAGGACATCCCGCAGCCCGCGGACAAGATGGACTTCATGCGCAAGGAGGGCGGCGAAGCCCTCGCGTCGGCCCTCCTCATCAAGGGCAAGCTCGAGCGCCAGGGCAAGGTCTCCGCGATCAAGGAGGACCTCCTCAAGAAGGTCAGCGAGAAGTGGCCCGAGGTCGACGCCGTCGGCTTCGTGCACCTCTTCGACGCCCTTGAGATCGAGACCGTCCGCAAGAACGTGCTCGAGAAGGGCCTGCGCATCGACGGCCGCGCCCAGCACGAGATCCGTCCGCTCTCCGCCCAGGTCGGCGTTCTTCCTCGCCTCCACGGCTCGGCGATCTTCTCGCGCGGCGAGACCCAGTCGTTCGCGACGGTCACGCTCGGCACGAAGAAGGACGCGCAGGACCTCGACTCCGTCACCGGCGGCGAGCCCTCGAAGCGCTTCATGCTGCACTACAACTTCCCGCCCTACTGCACGGGCGAGGTCGGCAGGCTCGGCTCCACGGGCCGCCGCGAGATCGGCCACGGCGCGCTCGCCGAGCGCTCGATCGCGGAGGTGCTCCCCGACGAGTTCCCGTACTCGATCCGCGTCGTCAGCGAGATCATGGGCTCCAACGGCTCCTCGTCGATGGCGTCGATCTGCAACGGCTGCCTCGCGCTCATGGACGCGGGCGTCCCGCTGAAGCGCACCGTCGCCGGCATCTCGATCGGCCTGTTCACGAACGACGACCAGTCCAAGAAGGTGCTCGTCACCGACATCCTCGGCGCCGAGGACCACTGCGGCGACATGGACTTCAAGGTCGGCGGCACGAGGAAGGGCATCACGGGCTTCCAGGTCGACCTCAAGCTCCGCGGCCTCACCTGGGACCTCGTCGAGGGCGCGATCAAGGCCGCCCACGACGCGCGTCTCAAGATCATCGACTTCATGGAGTCCGTCATCCCCGCTCCGCGCGCCGAGCTCAACAAGTACGCGCCGCGGATCGAGGAGATGCAGATCCCCGTCGACAAGATCGGCGCGCTCATCGGCCCCGGAGGCTCGAACATCCGCGCGATCGTCGAGACGACCGGCGCCCAGATCGACATCGACGACGACGGCAAGGTCGCGATCTTCGCGACGTCGAAGGAGTCGATGGAGGCCGCGAAACGCGAGGTCGGCAAGGTCTCGGCCGTCGCCGAGCCCGGCAAGATCTACGAGGGAACCGTCACCGGAATCAAGGACTTCGGCGCATTCGTCGAGATCCTCCCGGGCATGGACGGCCTCTGCCACATCTCCGAGTTCAGCGACAAGTTCCTGAAGTCGATGGAGGGCGTCTGCAAGGTCGGCGACAAGATCAAGGTCAAGTGCCTCGACGTCGACGAGCGCGGCCGCATCAAGCTCTCGCGCAAGGCCGCGATGAAGGAGCTTGACGAGCAGGCCTGATCGGGGCTCTGCACGATGGCAGCGGGGGACGGCGCGCCGGACGTGGCGCGCCGTCCTTCCCTTTTTATGGTATAATACCTCCATGAAGAACTACATACTGGAAGGTGGGGTCCGGTCCGTTTTGCTCGTTGCCTCGCTTCTTGCGCAGCATGCGTTCGCGGCCGGCGTGCTGACTGCCCGCTACGGTTCCGATCCGATGCAGGTAGGAGATCTTTTCCTCCCTGCGGAGGTTTCGCCCGACATGAGGGTGGTGCTCAACATCCATGGCGGAGGATGGGCGGCGATGTCCAGAGGGGACGCGGCGGGGATCTCGAGGTTTCTCGCCGAGAGCGGCTGCGCGGTCTATTCCATCGACTACCGTCTCGCCGGAGCGCAGGCCCCGTGGCCGGCGTGCGGCGACGACTGCCTGAAGGCCGCGGACTTCATCCTGCGCGGCGGACTCGCCGCGCACGGCGTCAAGCCGTCGAAGATATGGATAATCGGCGCGTCGGCGGGCGGGCATCTCGCGCTCTGGACGGGACTCAACATGAAGGCCGGGCAGGTCGCCGGCGTCATCTCGATCTCCGGCATCGCCGACCCGGTTCCGGACTGCAGGGACCATCCGCAGCGCTACAGGCGGCTCTTCGGCGAACGCGAGCCGACTCCAGCCGACCTTGACTCCATGAGCATCATGAAGCTCGTGAGGAAGGACGGCCCGCGCGTTCTCCTCACTCACGCGAAGGAGGACACGATCGTCCCGTTCGCGAGCCAGGTCAACTTCTACAACGCCTACAACGACGCCGGGTGCGACATAACCTTCCGCCAGTACTCCACGAAGGACGAGGCGAACTACGGCGGACACTGCATCTGGCGCAAGGGCCTGCCCATACGCGAGCGGCTGCTGAAACTCATCGAGGATGAGATCGCGCACTTCATGGGACTCCCCGGAATGGACGTGTATTCGTTCGCGGGCGAGGACTTCGGACGCATGTTCGCAGGCTCGGGCTGGCAGGCGTCGTTCCTCAACTGCGGACCGAAGTTCGGCCACCGCCGACCGCCAGAGCGGCACATGAAGTCCGACGAGCTCTTCGCGCTCCTCCAGGGCGAGGCGACGCTCTTCATCGGCGAGGAGGGCCGCGAGGTCAGGATGGAGAAGGGCCGCAGCTACAACGTCCGCAGCGGACCCTGGCATCAGATCGTGGCGGAGAAGGACTCCCGCGTGCTCGTCATCGAGAACACGGGCGACATAGGGACCGAACGCAGGTGACGATGTCGCCTCGGCTGTGGAAAGGCGTGGAATGAGGACGGATCTGGCGATTTTCGCATTGGCGGCCGGCATGCTGGTCTCCGAGACGTTCGCGGACCGGCTGCGGGTGCGCGAGGAGGGGCTGTTTCGCGCGCCTGCGGCCTCGTCTGGACTCGGCGCGAAGAGGTCCGGCGGCTTCAGCGCGCCCGCCGCGGCGGTCGGGTCCGTCGTCGCTCTGGAGGGCAGGCTCGGGATCAAGGTGTCCGCCCGCGATCTTGCGGTCCGCCGAGCGGACGCGGACGTCTTCGGGCGCACGCATGTGAGGCTTGCCCAGCTCTTCAACGGCGTCGAAGTCGACGGACGCGAGCTGATTGTCCATTTCGATGCTTCCGGAGCCGTCTACGAGGTGAACGGAGACTGGCTCGACACGACGCCCCTCGCCCCGTTCCCCGCGCCTGCCGTCAAGGTGGACGGCGCGGACCTTGTCGTCTACTGCAGGGGCGACGACGCGGCGTCGGCGCGCCTCGCGTGGAGAAAGACGTCCGGACGGCGCATCGTCTTCACCGACGCCGCGACGGGGGCGACGCTCCACGTCCGCCGCGTGGCGCGCCGCGCGGCGACGTCCGATGACGAGGAAGAGGACGAGAACGAGCCGAATCTCGACGGAGACAGGATAGTCATGTTCGGGTCCACGTGTCCGTTCCCCGCCGGAACGGCCGCTTCCGTCTCCGGACGGCTTCCCGCGCAGCAGGGCGGCGCGGCTGTCGAGGTCGGGGCGACGGCAGGGGCGGACGGGAAGGTGTACCTTGCCATGACGAGGGGCGACGGGGTCGAGGTCGGTGTCCTGGACGGAATCGCCACCAGCAGGTTCCGCGAGACGGCAAAGGAGAGGCACGCATCCGGCGAGGACTGGACCGGCGAGTTCCAGTCGCAGACCGGATGGACGGAGTGGAACGACGGACTTGACGACCGGGAGAACGCGCTCGCCATCGTGCGCAACGTAAATATCGTGCTCGACTTCTACAGAGACGTCTTCTCGCGGTCCTCCTACGACGGCATGGGCGGGCGGGTCGCCGCCTGGCGCAGCTGGCAGGATGACATGTCGGACATAGACGACGCGTTCGACAATGCGTTCTGGCTGCCCTGCGGCGACAAGGCGAACACGAACGGATGCTTCTTCTTCGGCTACGACCTTTCCGGCAGGAGGTGCGAGACGGCGCTCGACACGGTTTGCCACGAGCTGACGCATGGCGTGACGTCGTGGTCGGCCGACCTTCAGTACGAGGCTGAAAGCGGCGCGCTGAACGAGTCGTTTTCCGACATAATCGGCGTCGCCTGCGAGTTTGCGGTGCAGCCGCGCGCCGCGGACATGGCGAATCCGCGCCCCGGCGAGGCGGACTGGTTCGTCGACGAGGACTCCGGGGAGGCGATACGGTCGATGTCCAACCCGCGCTCCTTCGACCAGCCCTCGCGCTACAGGGGCAGGAAGTGGGTCGACACCTCTGACGTTTCGGAAGAGAACGACAACGGCGGCGTCCATGGAAACAGCGGAGTGCAGAACCACTTCTTCTATCTTCTCAGCGAGGGCGGATCGGGCGTGAACGACGGGGTCGCGTACGACTTGAAGGGCATAGGCGTCGACAAGGCGGTCCAGATTGCCTATCTGGCGCTCACCGCCTACTGCGGACCGCGGACGGACTATGCGGCGGTCACGGGCTGCTGGGACTCCGCCGCGCTCGATCTCGTGGCGAGCGGCGTCCTTACCGAAGAGGACTATGCGGCCGTCGCGCCGGCGTGGGCGGCGGTGATGGGCGGCCTGAGCAAAGAGTTCAGTACGGTTGGCGAAAACGCATACGCCTGCCTTTTCGAAGACGGCGACTCTCTCGTCGTCCAGACGGGCAAGGCGAACGCAAGGGGACGCTTCAGGGTGACGGCGACGCTGTTCATGGACGGTAAGCCCCAGAAGTTCACCGGAATGTCCGTCGGGCGGTCCGCCGTGGTCAGGAACCGGAAGGACGGCGAACTGGCGCTCGAGTTCGACGCGAACGGCGCGAGCGGCCTTTTCGAGGGCGCGAAGGACGCTTTCCCCGTCGAGCGCATCTCGCCGGACATCGAGATGTCTGGTGTGCTGGACGATCTGCGCGTCGGGGTCGCGGCGCCTGGGCTGGCTTTTAAGGTCAATGGCGAGGTGGAGAAGGCGACCTGCTCGGCCCGCTCCCTGCCCAGGGGCATGAGGGCGACCCGCGACGGCGGCATTGTCGGGGCTCCGTCGAGGTCCGGCGACGGCAAGACCGCGCTCTCGGCCCACTGCACGCTTTCGGTGGAAGGGATTCCGCGAAAGGTCAGGGTGCGCGTCGCCGAGTCCGTCCCATGGCATGTTTCGGAACTGGATGAATACGCCCAGGGGAGGTTTGCCGGCGACGGGCTTTCCCTTTCCGTGTCGAAAAGCGGGCGGATAAGCGGCCGCACCGTCGTTGACGGACGGTCTGTGCGCTTCTCGGCAAGGTCCTACAACGGGTTCGGGAACGGCGTCTACACGGCGGCCGGGGCGGCCGTGCGCGGCGCCAGATGGTCGCTTGTAGTTGACGAGGACGGCGCGACCGTCGTCGTCGAGACCTCCGCCGGCGCCAGGAAGCTGGAGGCGAAGAAGATGTGAGGCGCGGCCGGACGGACGTCGCGGTTGCGCCTTAATGCGGATCAAAGGGGAATAGGAGTGCGTGGCATGAAATACGGACTGATGCAGGTCTTGCTTGCCTTTCTCGCGTCGGGGTCTCTGCTCGCCGGAGGAATCGGCGACGTCAGGCTCAAGGGGCCGCTCGGCGAGCGGCTCGACCGGATGATCGAGAACCACGTCGTCGCACAGGACGCGGAGTACATCACCGCGCCGTTTATGGAAAAGACCGAGACGAAGCGGTGGTGGCAGACCGAGTTCTGGGGCAAGTGGATGCACTCCGCGATGCCGTACCTCGCCTACTCTGGCGACGCGCGGCTGGCTGCGTCCGTGGAGAAGGGCGTTGAGCGCATCCTCGCGTCCCAGGAGGACTGCGGCTACATCGGGAACTATCCCGACGAGCTGCGCTGCGGCGAAGGCTGGGACGTCTGGGGCATGAAGTATACGATGATGGGGCTTCTCCACTACTATGATTCGACGAAATCCCAGCGGGCCATCGACGCGTGCCGCCGCCTCTGCGACTACGTGATCGGCGAGATCGGCCCCGGCGGGAGGCGCGGACGCGAGCTTTGGGAGACCGGGAACTGGTCTGGATACGCCAGCTCGTCCATCCTCGAGCCCGTCGTATGGCTCTACAACCGCACGGGGGAGCGTAGGTATCTGGACTTCGCCGAATTCATCGCAAAGGGGATGTCCGAGCCCGAGAACGGCCCGCGGCTTCTCGACCTCGCGCAGAAGGGCGTCTCGGTCGCGGACAGGAACGGCCCGGACTACAGGCCGAGCGCCGGCTGGGCCTATGTCTGCAAGCACGGGCGCTCGAAGGCCTACGAGATGATGAGCTGCTACCAGGGGCTGATCGAGCTCGGCGAGGTCACCGGACGCCGCGAGCTCCTCGACGCCGCGGTGAAGACCGCCGAGGACATCGTCCGCGAGGAGATCAACCTCGCCGGCGGCTGCGCGTGCTCCGAGGCGTGGTTCCACGGCGCGCGCAAGCAGCATCTCCCGTACCTGCGCCTCCAGGAGACGTGCGTCACCACGACATGGATGCGCTTCTGCGAGAAGCTGCTCGAGGTCACCGACGACCCGAGGTGGGCGGACCAGCTGGAGCGGACGTTCTACAACGCCTATCTCGCCGCGATGAAGGCGGACGGCTCGGAGTTCGCCGGCTACACCCCGCTCTCCGGCTGCCGCTGGCACGGGCAGAACCACTGCTTCATGCACACCGACTGCTGCACGGCGAACGGACCGCGCGGGTTCCTGTGCTTCCTCAGGGAGCTCTTCCGCGTGAAAGACGGCGTCGCGACCTTCAACTTCTACGCCTCCGCGCTCGTGAGGGGCGAGCTCGACGGCGGACGCCGCGTCGCATTCGACATGTACTCGCTGTATCCGCGGGCCGACTCTGCGCGCATGGTGAGCCACACCGAGGGCCCTCTGAAGGTCCGCCTGCGCATCCCGGCGTGGAGCGCGAAGGCGGTGGTCAAGCTCAACGGCACGGCGCTCGGCGGAGTGAAGGCGGGCGGGTATTTCGCGATCGACCGCGAGTGGAAGCTCGGCGACGTCGTGGAGGTGGCGTTTTCCATGCCGGTCGTCGCGCACTCGCTCGGGCATCATGTCGCATTCACGCGCGGTCCAGTGCTGCTGGCGCGCGACAGCCGCTTCAACGACGGCGATATGACGGAGCCGGTCCGCCGCAATATGGTCAGGGACGGCGCAGAGATGCGGTCGTTCACGGCGGTCCGCCCGCCCTCGGACGACATCTGGATGGCGTTCTCAGCGACGCTGCCTGTCGGCTCGCACCACGAGAACCCCGATGGCGCCCTGCCCGCGACGGTCTTCTTCTGCGACTACGCCTCCGCAGGCAACAGATGGACGCAGGACAACTTCTACCGCACCTGGTTCCCGGTCGAGTACGGTCCGGAGGAGTGACGCCATGAACCGCATGCCTTTTTTCGCGGCGTGCGCGTGCGCGCTGTCCCTCGGTTCCGCGGAAGCGGACATGGCGCTGGCCGTCCGCGGGCGCCCTGCCGAATACACGATCGTGGTTCCCGAGGCGGCGTCGCCGTCGCAGAAGTACGCGGCCGAGGAGCTGCGCGACTTCGCCGAGCGCACCACCGGCGTGAGGCTTCCGATCGCCACTGACGCGTCGCCGCTTCCGGCGAAGGCGATCCTGCTCGGCAGGACGAAGTACACGGACGCGCTGGCAGGACGCGGGGAAGGGCCATGGCCGCGGCTTGGCGAGGATGGATTCCGCCTTGCGGCGCGTCCGCCACATCTTCTCGTCGAGGGCGCGCCAGAACGCGGGACGCTCTACGGCGTCTACGAGCTCCTTGAGCGCTTCGCCGGCTGCCGCTGGTACGCCTCGTGGCACACCGTGGCCCCCGCTCGCGACGGAATCGAGGTCCCGGAGTCCCTGGACGATCTGCAGGTCCCGGCCTTCGCGATGCGCGAACCGTACTGGCATGACGTGATCAGGCATCCGGAATTCGCCGCCCGGCTGCGCGCGAACCACAACTCGAACAGGCCCGCCGACGAGAAGTACGGCGGATGCCCGTTCCGCTTCGGCGGCGGACTCGGCAGCTGCCACACGTTCGAGGCCCTGCTCCCGCCCGACAGGTACTATGATCGGCACCCGGAGTATTTCAGCCTGGTGAACGGCAGGCGCCTGAAGCACCATTCCCAGCCCTGTCTCACGAATCCGGATGTCCTGCGCATCGTTACTTCAAACGTCCTGGAGCGCATCCGCGCCGATCCCGGCGCGAAGTTCTACGGCGTAAGCCAGAACGACTGGTACAACTTCTGCGAGTGCCCGGCGTGCAAGGCCGTGGATGACGAGGAGGAGTCGCATGCCGGCACGATGATCCGATTCGTGAACGCGGTGGCGGAGGAGGTCGAGAAGGAGTTCCCCGACGCCGTGATCGAGACCCTGGCGTACCAGTATACGAGAAAGCCCCCGAAGAAGACGCGTCTCAGGCGCAACGTCGTGCCGTGCCTCTGCACTATCGAATGTGATTTCGCCAGCCCCATACCCGACAGCCCCTACGGCCAGAACGCGTCGTTCATGCGGGATATAAAAGGCTGGGCGGACCAGACGGACCAGCTCTACGTCTGGGACTACACCACGGACTTCCTGAACTACACGATGCCTTTCCCGAACGTGTACGCGCTCCAGGGCAACATCAAGTTCTTCCGCGACAGCAACGTGAAGGAGCTCTTCGAACAGGGCGCCTACCAGGGACGGCACGCGGACTTCGCGGAGCTCAAGGCATGGCTCCTCGCGAAGTGGATGTGGAACCCCGACCTCCCGATGGAGCCGTTGCTGGACGACTTCTTCGCGGGATACTACGGCAAGGCCGCGCCGTTCGTGCGCGACTACTTCGAGGCGATCCACAAGCTGCAGCGTGCCTGCTCGTCATCCCCCGAGAAGCCGCTCCTCATATTCGACTCCGTGGAGAAGTCCGTCCTTCCCGACGCGTTCCTCGACTTTGCCTCGGGATGCTGGCGCCAGGCGGTGGAAGCGGTTAAGGACGATCCCGCCACGTCGTACAACGTCCGCATGGCGGCCTTCTCGTTCGACTACCTTCGCCTGGAGCGCCTGCGCCCGAAGCTCGGCGACGCTTCCGCGACGCCCGAGATGCGCGCCGAGGCAAAGAGGCTCGCCCAGTCGCTCCTCGACCGCATGGCCGAGGCGAAGGACATCCGCCTCGCGGAGAACCATGACCGGAACGGCCACCTGGTGTGGCGTTGGAAGACGCTTGTCGCGGAGCCGCCAGCCGCAGGCCCCGCGCGTTGACGGCGGAATGCCGGACGTTTCTCGCGAATGCGTCAGGACTTCGGCTGCTCGCCGACCTCCGAGCCCGTTCCGCGGATCTTGATGTGGAGCTCGCGGAGCTGCTGCTCGGTCACGTAGTTGGGCGCGCCCATGAGGAGGTCCTGCGCCTTCTGGTTCATCGGGAAGGCGATCACCTCGCGGATGTTGGGCGTGTCGGTGAGGAGCATGACCATGCGGTCGACGCCCGGGGCGATTCCGCCGTGCGGCGGCGCGCCGAACTGGAACGCGCGGTGGAGCGCGCCGAACTTCTTCTCGACGTCGTCCTTCGTGTAGCCCGCGATCTCGAACGCCTTGTACATCACCTCGACCTGGTGGTTGCGGATCGCGCCCGAGGAGAGCTCGATGCCGTTGCAGACGACGTCGTACTGGTAAGCCTCGATCGACAGCGGATCCTTGGTGTTGTGCGCCTCGAGTCCGCCCTGCGGCATCGAGAAGGGGTTGTGCGAGAATATGATCTTGCCGGTCTCGGGGTCCTTCTCGAAGAACGGGAAGTCGACGATCCAGCAGAACTTGTAGCACTTCTTCTCGCGGATGTCGTTCGTCATGTGGTCCGCGATGTCAGTGCGGACAAGGCCCGACAGCCTGTGGCACTCGTCGACCGGCGCGGCCATGAAGAAGAGCGCGTCGCCGGGCTCCATGCCGGAGATCTTCTTCATCTCCTCGAGCTGGTCGGCCGAGAGGAACTTCGCGATCGGACCCTTGAGCTCGCCTTCCTTCGTCCAGGAGATGTAGCCGAGTCCCTTGCCTCCGTTCTCCTTGACGAACGCCTCGCGCTTGTCGAACCACGTGCGGGTCTCGACGCCGACGATTCCCTTGACGAGAAGACCCTTGACGAGCCCGCCGTTCGCGACGCACGCCGCGAACGCCTTGAAGTCGGCCTTCGCGAAGAAGTCGGACATGTTGATCCACTTGAGCGGGTTGCGGAGGTCGGGCTTGTCGGAGCCGTAGACCATCATCGCGTCGCGGTACTTGATGCGCGGCCACGGGGCGGCGTTGCACTCCCACGTCGAGAACTTCTTGAACGTCGCGCTCACCACGTCCTCCACGACGGCGAAGATCTCGTCCTGCGTGACGTAGCTCATCTCGATGTCCATCTGGTAGAACTCGCCCGGGCTGCGGTCCGCGCGCGCGGCCTCGTCGCGGAAGCACGGCGCGATCTGGAAGTACTTGTCGAAGCCCGAGACCATCAGCAGCTGCTTGAACATCTGCGGCGCCTGCGGAAGGGCGTAGAACATGCCGCGGTGGATGCGGCTCGGCACGAGGTAGTCGCGCGCGCCCTCGGGCGAGGATGCCGTGAGGATGGGGGTCTGGAACTCGTTGAAGCCCTTGGCCCACATCTGCTCGCGCAGGAAGCGGATCACCTGCGAGCGCAGGATGATGTTGTTGTGCAGCTTTTCGCGGCGGAGGTCGAGGAAGCGGTACTGGAGCCGGACGTCTTCGCTCTCGTCGGCCTTCTCGTCCGGCACGTAGATGGGCGTGACGCCGGAGGCGCTCTCCATCACCAGCTCGTTCGCCTCGATCTCGATCTCGCCCGTGGGGAGCTCGGGATTGATTG
>JAFRJH010000199.1 GCA_017432385.1 Kiritimatiellia bacterium | reverse complement strand
GGGCGCGGACGGCGACCCGGACAGCTGGGAGACGGTGTCGCTCGGCCTGGACGGCGCCGGAGAGGGCTCCGTCCTCTCGGGAATCACCTTCCAGTACAAGAAGCTCCCCTGCGCCGACCCCGCCCCGCTTGCCGTCGCGAACCTCCGCATCGAGCCCGCGAAATGACGGCGCCCACTTGTATGATTCCAACTTTTGCGCTATAATGTCTTCATAACATGACTAGCAACGATGAATACGTGCTGCAGCTTCTGGTCGAACGCGGGTTTCTGACCGCGGAGCAGGTGGATGCGGCGGCCAAGTCGATGAAGGCCGAGAACGAGACGACTCTCGACGTGCTCGTCTCCGGCGGGACCGTCGGCGAGGACGAGGTCCTCGGCACGGTCGCCGACCAGTTCGGCCTCAAGTACTGCCACGTTAACGCAGACGCGATCAACCCCGAGATCGTCAAGGAGATTCCGGCCGACATCGCGAAGAAGTACGGGGTCGTGCCGGTCGTGGCCGACGAGGACTCGATCACGGTCGCGCTCTCCGATCCGATGGGCTACGACGCGATCGACTCGCTGCGCTACGTCCTCCACGGGCGGGACGTGGAGTCCGTGATCTCCCCCCGGGCCGAGGTCGAGGCCGCGATGGCCAAGCTCTACCAGGACTCCGGCGCGGCCGACGTGCAGACGCGCGGCGAGATGGACGGGGTCGGCGACGACGGCGGCACGGACGACTCGGCCGTCGTCAAGCTCGCCAACATGATCATCACGACGGCGATCAAGATGAAGGCTTCCGACATCCACCTCGAGCCGATGGAGAAGGAGTTCCGCGTGCGCTACCGCATCGACGGCGCGCTCCGCAAGATGGACTCGCCGCCGAAGCGCCTGCAGGGGTCGATCATCTCGCGCATCAAGATAATGTCGAAGATGAAGATCTCCGAGAAGCGCATCCCCCAGGACGGCCGAATCCAGATCTCCGTAAACGGGAAGGACCTCGACCTGCGCGTCAACTCGGTGCCGACGAACCACGGCGAGTCGATCGTCATGCGTATCCTCGACAAGTCGAACCTGTCGCTCGGCCTCCCGCAGCTGGGCTTCCTCACCGACGACCAGGCGACGTTCGAGCGGCTCATCAAGCTGCCGGACGGCGTGGTGCTCGTGACGGGCCCGACCGGCTCCGGCAAGACGACGACGCTGTACGCCTGCCTCGGCCAGATCAACACGCCCGACAAGAAGCTGATCACGGTCGAGGACCCGGTCGAATACCAGATGAGCGGCATCAACCAGGTGCAGGTCAACAAGGACGTCGGCCTCGACTTCTCGGCGGCGCTGCGCTCGATTCTGCGCCAGGCGCCGAACATCGTCATGATCGGCGAGATCCGCGACGCGGAGACGGCCGACATCGCGATGGAGGCGGCCCTTACCGGCCACCTCGTGTTCTCGACCCTGCACACCAACGACGCGCCGTCGGCGGTTACCCGACTCCTCGACATCGGCGTCAAGCCGTTCCTCGTCGCCTCCGCGCTCCGCGCCGCGATGGCCCAGCGCCTCGTCCGCGCGATCTGCGAGGGCTGCAAGGAGGCGTACACGCCGAGCGAGCGCGAGATGAAGATGCTCGGCGCGATGTCGAAGACGGTCCCCGACCACATGTACCACGGCGCCGGCTGCGACAAGTGCGGGCGTTCGGGCTACAAGGGGCGCAAGGGCATCTTCGAGATATTCAAGGTCGACGACACCATCCAGCGCCTCATCTTCGACCACGCGCCAGCGACGCTCCTCAGGCAGCGCGCGCGCGAGCTCGGCATGAGGACGCTTCGCGAGGACGGCATGCTCAAGGTCGCGAGCGGCATGACCTCGCTCCAGGAGGTGCTCAGGGTAACGATGGGCGACGCCGACTAGGCCCGCCCCGCGCACATTTTCAGAACATCAGGAGGAATCCATGGACATCAGGATGGAAGAGCTGCTTCAGGCGACGATCGACGAAGGGGGTTCCGACCTCCACATCCGCGCGAGGATGCCGCCGGAGCTGCGCGTGCACGGCGAGCTGTGCCCGCTTGCGGACGAGACGCTCACGGAGGAGGACACCTACCGCCTCTGCCAGGAGATCGCGACCGAGGAGCAGATGGCCGAGGTCGAGGCGAACGGCGGCGCCGACTTCGCCCTCGCGCACCCCGACGGGACGCGCTTCCGCGTGTCCGTCTTCAAGGAGCGCAAGCGCTACGGCGCGGTCCTCCGCCAGATCCCCAACTCGCTCTTCACCCTCGAGCAGATCGGCCTTCCGCCGAGCGTCAAGGAGCTTCTCTTCAAGCCGCGCGGGCTCATCCTCGTTACCGGGCCTACGGGCTCCGGCAAGTCGACGACGCTCGCGTCGATGATCGACGTGATCAACAAGGAGCGCGGCGTCCACATCATCACGATCGAGGACCCGATAGAGTTCTACCACACGTCGAAGAAGTCCCTCATCACCCAGCGCGAGGTCGGCGACGACGTCCCGAGCTTCGCCGAGGCGATCCGCCGCGCGCTCCGCCAGGACCCGGACGTGATCCTCGTCGGCGAAATGCGCGACCTCGAGACGATCGGCGCGGCGATCACCGCGGCCGAAACCGGCCACCTCGTCTTCGGAACCCTGCACACGACCGGCGCCGCCGAGACGATCGACCGTATCGTCGACGCGTTCCCGACCAACCAGCAGGAGCAGGTGCGGACCCAGCTCGCGGCGGGCCTCCAGGCGGTCATCTCCCAGATCCTCCTCCCGAAGCTCGACGCGAACGGCGAGGTGCACGGGCGAATCGCCGCGTTCGAGATCATGACGTCGACGGACGCCATCCGCAGCCGCATCCGCGACAACAAGACGAACATGATCAAGTCCGACCTGCAGACCGGCGCGAAGTTCGGCATGATCACGCTCGACGCGTGCCTGCTCGAGCACTACCGCAACGGATTCATCTCCTACGAGGAGCTCATCACCAAGTGCCAGGATCCCGATTCTGTGGTGGCGAAGCTCAAGGAGGAGATGGAGGACTGACCGGCCGCCTTCAATTCCGGTTTTCCTGAAGTCCGGCACCCCGGCCGGCGCGGAATGCCTGGCGGACAAGCTAGGCACGGGCGGCGGAGTTTTGCTATAATACCGCCGAACAGATCCTCATTGCCGAAGGAAACCGGACTATGATGTCGTACCAGAGGAAGATGCGGCATTTGCTTGCGGTTGCCGCCGCAGGCATGGTTTCCCTTTTCCTCGCGCAGCGGGCCGCTTCGGCGTCGACGGGGTTCCGCTACAAGGGGACGATCGACGAAGAGTCGATCATGGAGTCCGGCACAGGCAAGGCGCTGGCCAACGGCACGGTCTATACGCTTTCAAAGGATGTCGTGACGCTCAACTTCGGAGCGAGCGATATGCTCGACAGCCCTCTGCGCGTGGCGGCCGGGTCGACGGCCGTCATCTTCCTCGCGAAGGGCCAGACGCTTACCGTCGCCGGCTCGCAAGGCGACGACTACAACGGCGGCTACCCCGGCATCCTGGTCGGAGAGGGCGGGACGCTTGTCGTGACCGGAGAGGGGCGGCTTGTCGCCCAGGGCGGCAATGGCGGGGACGGCACCGACGGCACGTCGGGCGGCGATGGGAAACTCACCGATGACAATACCACTCCAGGCGCAGGCGGCGACGGCGGAGACGGCGGCGCGGGCGCGGGCGCGGGCATCGGCG
>JAFRJH010000001.1 GCA_017432385.1 Kiritimatiellia bacterium | reverse complement strand
GCGGTTCGTCGCCTTCCTGACGGATCGCGACTTCAAGTTCACGCTGAAGGACGACGAGCTGCGCTGGGGTAAGCCGATCATCAGCGGCGCGGTGCTCTACGGCCTCGCCAAGCCCGGCGAGGGGGAGGCCGTCTTCCTCGAGGTTCCCGGCGGTGAAGATCGCCTGATCGAGCATGGCGAGCTGATCGATCTGGTCCAGCCCGGCATCGAGCGGTTCATCACCGCGCGGCTGACGTTCGAGATCATCGTCAATTCGCGGCCGCGCACGGTGAACGCCCGCACGGTGACGTTCGAACAGATCGTCCAGCTCGCCTTCCCGGGCCAGCACGAACCCAACGTCGTCTTCTCGATGACCTATCGGCACGCGGCGTCGACGCCGCCCGCCGGTGAGCTCGGGGTTGGCGGCTCCGTCGACGTCAAGAAGAAGGGCACGGTGTTCAATGTCACGCGCACTGTTCAGTCGTAATCCGGACCTCAAGCGGCTGCGGGACGAAGGCTACTTCGTCCAGCAGCAGGGCGGGTATCTCGTTATGCGCGAGGTGCCGTATGTCGATGCGCGCCGGGAGGTGCGCATCGGCACCCTCATCTCCAGCCTCACGCTGGCCGGAGATCAGACGCGCCCGCCCGACACCCATGTCATCCACTGGGACGGCGATTTCCCGTGCCACGCCGACGGCAGGCCCATCCAGGGCATCTCGCATGCGGCCGGCGCCTTCGATCTCGGCCACGGCCTGAAGGCGACGCACAGCTTCTCCAGCAAGCCAGACGGCGGCTACTCGGACTACCACCACAAGATGACGAGCTACGCGAATATCCTCGCGGGCCCGGCCGCAGTGCTGAAGTCCGGCGCGACGCCTCGCACCTTCCGCGAACCGGAAGAGGAGGAGGACAGCGTCTTCAACTATGTCGAGACCGCCTCCGACCGTGTCGGGATCGGCGTCCTGACCGAGCGACTCGTCAACGAGCGGGTCGCCATCATCGGCGTCGGGGGGACCGGCGGCTACATCCTGGATTTCGTCGCCAAGACGCCTGTCCGGGAAATCCGGCTGTTCGACAGCGACGAGTTCCTGACCCATAACGCGTTTCGCGCGCCGGGCGCTCCGAGCCTGGAGGAATTGCGGGAAGCGCCCAAGAAGGTCGAATACCTGAAGCGCATCTACAGCCGGATGCACCGGAACATCGTGGCGCACGATGTCGCGCTCGGCGTCGACAACATTCACCTTCTCGACGGCGTCACCTTCGCGTTCCTGTCCCTCGATGCGGGTGACGCTAAGCGGCTGATCGTAGAGCAGCTCGAGGCGCTCGGCGCCGCGTTCGTCGATGTTGGCATGGGGCTCGAGCTCGACGAGGGGTCGCTGGGCGGCATCCTGCGCGTCACCGCCAGTACGCCGGAGAAGCGCGATCACGCGCGGCAGCGCATTTCCTTCGTCGGCGGCGGCGCCAAGGACATCTACGCCTCCAACATCCAGGTCGCGGATCTCAACGCCCTGAATGCTGTCCTCGCGGTCGTCAAGTGGAAGAAGATTCGCGGCTTCTACCGCGACCTCGAGCGCGAGCATCACTGCACCTACACCACCGACGGCAACATGCTGATCAACGGGGATCTCGCGTGATACGGCACAAGCGACTCGAACATCGTTTCGTCGAACACATCCCTGAGCGCCTTGAGGCAGGCATTCTCTATGTTTCGATGGAATATGCCACATCAGCCCACAGCTGCTGCTGCGGTTGCGGCGAGGAGGTCGTCGCCCCCTTCACGCCGACGGACTGGAAGATGACGTTCGATGGCGAGACCGTCTCCCTTCGGCCGTCGATCGGCAATTGGACGCTGAAATGCCGGTCACACTATGTGATCGACCGCAGCAAGGTGATCGAGGCCGGCCCCTGGAGTGACGAGCAGGTCGAAGCCGAGCGTCGTCGTGACCGCGCTGCCAAAGCGCGCTTCTACGGGCAGACGCCAGCGATCGAACTTGCCGTTCAGCCCGCTCCCGTCAAGGCGGCTCCCGGCTTCTGGCGCCGCGCCTGGCGTTGGCTATCTGGCAGATCGTGACGATAGGCCCGACGGCAGGTTGCCGTCGGGCTATCCCGCTTCGGAACGCAGCGCAGCCCTAAGAGACAAATCAAGAACATCTATCAGGAGCTTACACGGTCTTCGCCGAAATCCTTGTGCAAGGAATGACCGACACACCATATATTGATGTTAGGCATGGGGCGATCTCCTAGCACGTGCGCGTCTCCACTCATGGTGGTGGGGACGTGGGCGAGCTTCTTGCGACCTCCTCCGGTGCCTGGCGAGGACAGATAGGCATCGAGAAGGAGCGTGGAGAATGGATGCTACCGAATTCAAGCCCGGCGATCTTGTGCGGGTGAAGTCAGGCGGGCCGATCATGACGGTCGAGCAGGTCGGGAAGACGGCCATGCTGGAGGAGGATGCCGTCTGGTGTGTCTGGTTCGAGAAGGTGGGCAACAAGCAGGTCGCGCGGAAAGACACGTTCGCGCCGGTCGTGCTGGAGAAGGCTGAGAAGCCACGAGCCGCGTTCTCCGTCGGCGTCGTTCGGGCGTAGCGTGGTGCCTCATGCCGTTTCGCGGCCTGTTCATCGGCATCGACCGTTATAGCTCGACCGGCATTGATGAGCTGACCTGCGCGCGTCGCGACGCGACGGCGCTGGAGGCACTGTTCTTCGACACGCTGGGCGGCAGCACAGTCTTGCTGGCAGATGCGGAGGCCACGCGGCAGCGGATTGAGGACGCATTTGCCGACCTGGCCGGCTGCGGCCCCGAGGATACGGTGGTGATCGCGTTCTCCGGCCATGGGTCGGAGACACATGAGCTCGTCACCCACGACGCGAATCCAGATGATCTCGCCGGCTCCGCGATCCCGCTCGAGCTGTTGCAGGAATGGTTCTCGCGGATACCGGCAAAGCGCCTGATCCTGTTCCTCGACTGTTGTTTTTCCGGCGGCATTGGGGCGAAGGTTCTGCACGTCGATGCGAAGCCGCGCAGCCTTTTGTCCGCCGAAGCGCGCCTGGCTCAGCTTGGCGGCGCTGGTCGGATCATCTTCACCGCCTCCGCGGCGACCGAGCCCGCCTATGAGCACCGCCGGTTCGGGCACGGCTTTCTGACCCACTTTCTGCTTGAGGCGCTATGTGGCGCCGAGGAAGTCGTGAGCGGCGGCAAGCTCTCGCTCTACCGCCTCCTCGAGCATGTCACGAGCCGCGTCCGGGCGGCCGCGCTGCAGGGCGGCAAAGAGCAGAACCCGACCATGCGCGGGAGCATCGACGGCGATGTCGCGTGGCCCGTGTTCGTGCCGGGCGCTAAGTATCGGGCGGCCTTCCCGGCGCGTCTGCCTGCCAAGGTGACGTCCGATCTTGCCAGCCTCTCGTCGGCCGGTTTCCCCGACGCGCTTGTCACCGCCTGGGCTGGAGCGATCCCGTCCTTGAATGCGCTTCAGATCTCCGCCATCACCGACTTCGGCGTGCTGGACGGCGAGAACCTGGTGGTGTCGGCCCCGACATCCTCGGGCAAGACGATGGTGGGCGAGCTCGCGGCGCTCCGGAACGTGCTGGATCGCAAACGGGCTTTGTTTCTGCTGCCGCTTAAGGCCCTTGTGGCAGACAAGCGGCGGCACTTCGAGAGCGTCTATGGCGGTTTCGGGGTCCGCACGGTGGAAGCGACGGGCGAGACGGACGACATCGCGCCTCTGCTGCGGGGCCAATACGATGTCGGTCTCCTGACCTATGAGAAGTTCGCCGCGATCGCGCTGACATTCCCTCATGTGCTGGCGCAGGTCGGCGCGATCGTGATCGACGAAGCGCAGATGATCGCCGACCGTGGCCGCGGCGCGAATCTGGAGTTCATTTTGACGCTCATCCGGATGCGCCGGCGTGAGGGGATCGAGCCCCAACTGAGCGCGCTTTCGGCTGTGATCGGGGACACGAACGGCCTTGAGCAATGGCTCGGCGCGCGGCTCTTGCGGCTCACGGAGCGGCCCGTTCCGCTT